>NZ_JAXCIS010000150.1:0-26476 GCF_034044025.1 Pseudomonas sp. SED1 | reverse complement strand
CGTGTGAATCCTTATTGACGAGGCCACATCCAGATTGATGAACCTGCACTTGCCCCTCTTCGCGCGCCGCTTGCTGCGCCCTCTGCTGGACCCGTATCGGCGCTACCGTCACGCCAAATTGATCCATGCGGTACGGGTTTCCATTGGGTTGCTCGCGACGATCCTGCTCACCACCGGCATCAATCTGCCCCACGGTGAGTGGGCCTCGGTGACGATGTTGATCGTGATCGGCGGCTTGCAGCACCACGGCAATATCGGCAAAAAAGCCGTCGAACGCGCCTACGGGACGTTGATCGGTGCCAGCGTCGGTTTGCTGCTGGTGGTGCAGGAGACGTACCTGGGCCAGCCGCTGTTGACCTATTTGCTGATGTCGGTGGTGTGCGGGTTCTTTTCCTATCACGCCATCGGCAAGGGTGGGTACATTGCGTTGTTGTCGGCAATCACCGTGTTTATCGTCGCCGGCCATGGCGACAATCCGTTGTCGGACGGGTTGTGGCGCACCGTCGACATTCTGATCGGCATCGTGCTGGCCCTGGCGTTTTCCTTCGCACTGCCGCTGTATGCGGTGTATTCCTGGCGCTACAACCTGGCCAGTGCCTTGCGCGATTGCGCAGCGATTTATAGCCGGATCATCAGCGGCCAGTCGGTCACCGATGATGAGCACCTCAAGCTGCTGAATCGACTGAATGCGGCGATGCTGCAATTGCGCTCGTTGATGCCGTCGGTGTCCAAGGAAGTGCGGATTTCCATGACCGAGCTGGACACCCTGCAGCGGCATTTGCGGATGTGCATCAGCACCCTGGAGATTCTCGGCAACACCCGGCCCGATCCGCGGGACAAGGAAGCCCTGGCGCGGATGCAGGTGGGGTTGAAGGCCGAGCATCGGCAGATTCGGGTGCAGTTGATCGGCATGGCGCGGGCGCTGCAATCCGGGGCGACCGACCGGCTGGAACGGCCGAGTAATACGCCGACCCACGAGCAGACCTTTGAAGTGCCGGTGGTCAACGCCCTGGATGGTTACCGGTTATTGACCCTGCAACTGGCGGCCAATATTGATGGCATGCGCCAGCGGCTGGCTAAAACCGCCAGCCATTGGAAAATCTGATCAGCCCCGGTGCAGCGCCTGTACCAACAGTTGCTGCAATGCCTGCAACCGGGGCTCGGGGCTGTGCTCGGCAAAGCGCAACACGTTCGCCACTTCGGGCAACGGCATCTGCTGGTCGAAGGGGCGATGCACTTCCACACGCTTGTCGAGGTGGTCGCTGCTGAGCAGGCCGACGCCCAGCCCGGCGGCGATGGCCGATACCACGCCTTCCACCGACCCGCACTCCACCACCACCTGCCAACGAATCCCCACTGCACTCAGGCGTTCCTGCGCCAGTTGCCGGTAAAAGCAGCCGGGGCCGAAGGTGATCAGCCGCACGCAAGAATCAGCGGTGTACTGCCAGCCGGGCCGGGCGCACCAGTGCACCTGTTCGGTCCACAGCAATTGATCCCGCGCTTCGATACGCGGGATGAAATCCTGGTGCAGCGCCAGGTCCAGCTCACGGTCCACCAGGGCCTGGCGCAGTACGTGGCTCTGTTCCACTACGATCCGCACATCCAGCTGGCGGTGCTGCCGAGAAAACTGACCGAGCAAGTTCGACAATTCGGCCATCGGCACCTGTTCGGTGGCGCCCAGGCGAATGGAACCTTGCAATTGCACCGGATTGAAATGCGCCAATGCTGCGTCATGGGCTTCAAGGATGCGCCGGGCATGAATCAACAACTGCGCGCCGTCGTCACTGGCCACCAAGCGCTGGCCGTCGCGCTGGATCAGCGGTCGCTCAAGCTGTTTCTCCAGGCGCTTGATCTTCCAGCTGACCGCCGACTGGCTGAGGTTCAGGCGCTCGGCTGCACGGGTAACGCTGCCGGTTTCGACCACGGTTTGCAGGGCACGCAGCACATCGATGGGCAGTCGCTGGTTCATGATCAACACCTATGACAAAAACAGGATTGGTAGAGAGTAAGTTGTCATTGGTGTCATGACCAGCTGCGCTTTAGGGTAAAGCCTTCATTCACTGCGAGGACTTGTCATGACTGCCCTGCTTAACGAAACCGCTCTGATCAACGGTTGGCGCATTGCCACTGGCCGCCATGGCGAGGGGCTGCCGGTGCTGTTGCTGCACGGCACGCCCGCCCACTCCATCATCTGGCGCAAGGTGGTGCCACGCCTGACTGCCGCCGGCATGCAGGTCCACCTGTTCGACATGTTGGGTTTTGGCGCTTCGGAGCGTCCACTCCAGGGGGATACGTCGGTGGCTGTGCAAAGCCGCTTGATTGGCGATTTGCTGGACCACTGGGGGCTCGAGCGTGTGCACCTGGTGGGCCATGACATCGGCGGCGTCAACGCGCTGCTGTTTGCCCTTGACCATCCACAGCGGGTGCACTCATTGACGGTTGCCGACGCGCCCAGCTATGACTCGTGGCCATCACCCACCTGGCGCGGGATTCATCAGCGATTTGCCGAACATGCGCGCATGGCGCCGGATGAACACCGCACGTTGATGATCCGACAACTGGCCATGGCCGTGTCCGACAAGAGCGTGATGCAGGGCGCGCTGCTGGAGGAATACCTGGCGCCGATCAGTGGCGTTATCGGCCAGCCGGCGTTCTACCAGCATCAGGTGGCGCATTACGACTCGCGGTATACCGCCGATTTCGCTGAGCGCCTGCCGGGCATGGATTTGCCGGTGCAGATTTTGTGGGGCGCTGAAGATGAATGGCAGCCGCTGGTTTATGCACATCGCTTGCAACAGGACATTCGTGGGGCAGAGCTGCACGTGGTGGAGAACGCCGGGCACTTTCTGATGGAGGATGCGCCTGAACGGGTGAGCAAGTACCTTTTGGACTTTATTGGCCGGGCTCACTGTCAACGCTGACAGCCATTTGTCGGGTTTACACAAGCCATTAGACTTCACACTTTCTCTTACATATTTTTCACGTTTTATTCACATCCAGAGACGTAGGGTAAAGCCTCATCCGTTACAAACGTTGCACATCAAGGCCCGCCGCCCCAGCGGGCTTTTTTTTGCCCGGGATTTGAGTGTTCGCAAGGATGTGTACAGGTGGGATCAAGCAAGCCGGCTCATTGCGAGCCGGCCTTGATGTGTCAGCGAGCAACCTTGTTGACAGGCGACGACGCTTGCTCACGAATCGCACGCTGAGTGTCGAGCACCCGCGCCAGGGCCGTTTCAGCTTCGGGGCTTTGCTGCGGCACGCGAATCGCAGCCGACACCAGGGTGATCAGCTTAGCCATCACCTCGGCGTCCGTCGCCGGCCGCCCCAGGCTCATGGAATTCATCAGCAAACGCAGCTCGGTACCGGCCATTACCCCGGAGATTGCCTTGAGGGCAAATTGCAGGCGCACCCCCAACTCATTACGCGGCAAGTCCGGCAAGGCCAGGGCGAATGCTTCAAAGAAGCGTTGGAACACCGGCTGGTAATGCACCTTGAGGTATTCCTGGATAAACGGCGAAGTGTCGCTGTACACCCGTCCCAGGAAGCGGATGAATGAACGCCCTTCCCCACTGGCCGGATCGCTGCGCTCCAGGCCCATGGCCGGCGCGAACAGCACGCCGAGCAAAGTGTCGCAGTCCAGCGGGCCGTCGGATTCGGCTTCGCACCTTGCCAGCAACTCCAGGCGCTGCTCGTTGAGCGGCTCCAGGCGCTGCATCAGCAGGGTTTTCATCAGGGAATCCTTGTCCCCGAAGTGGTAGTTCACCGCAGCGAGATTGACCTGAGCCCTTTCGGTTATCTGCCGCAACAAAACCGCGTCATAACCGTATTTGATGAAAAGAGCCTCTGTCGCATCCAGCAATCGAGTCTTGGTAACGTTTGGAGCGCTGAGTTTCTTCGCGACCATAGGGGGTGGGGTTCCACTGCGGAAATATTGTTTTAAAAAATAATTTGATTTTTTATACCGGGGCCGCTGCCCGAAAGCAAGTAGTGACACTGCGCCATACTATTCAAAGCCAACAGCGACGGGCTCGTTGAGGGTAGTCGAAGGACTTTTTAAGCGCTTGAAATGCCTCTTTCAAGAATCGTTTCAAAGGGTAAAACCGCTCTATATCCATGGCTGGCGGAACAGCTGGATCGCGGTTAGTATTCAAACAATATTTTAAAAACAAGAAATAAAACCAGTCCGTGACGCGTACCAGGCAGCTCCTGAACTTGTTACAAGGATTTTCGGGGGAAGCACGGCGCTGTCGAGGCTGCAGGCGTAGTCACGATGACAGATACCCCCGCGCACCCAGGCTTCATCTCCCTGCAAGGCATCGGCAAAAGCTATCAGCTGGCCGGTCAACACCTGTCGATTCTCAATGATGTATGCCTGGCCATCCAAACCGGCGACAGCTGCGGCATCCTCGGCGCGTCCGGCTCCGGTAAAAGTACCCTGCTCAATATCCTCGGCCTGCTCGACTTGCCCGACTGTGGCCAGTACCGCTTCGCCGGCCATGACATCTTCAGCGCCAGCCCCGACCAACTCGCCGCGATCCGCAATCAGCAGATCGGTTTCGTCTTTCAAAGCTTCAACTTGCTGCCACGCCTCAGCGCCCTGGACAACGTTGCCCTGCCCCTGAGCTATCGCGGCGTATCACGCCATGACTCGGTAGAACAGGCTTTGCGCATGCTCGACCAGGTGGGCCTGGCCGACCGCGCTCACCATCGCCCGGCCGACCTTTCCGGCGGCCAGCGCCAACGGGTCGCCATCGCGCGGGCGTTGGTCGGCAACCCGTCGGTGATCCTCGCCGACGAACCCACCGGCAACCTCGACAGCACCACCGCCCAGGAGATCATGGACCTGCTGCTGGCGCTCAATCGCGAGCAGCAGGTGACGCTGATTATTGTCACCCACGACCCGCATATCGCCGAGCGCCTGAATCGCAAGATCCTGGTGCGCAATGGCGTGGTGCAAGAGGCCGGGCGCCTATGAGCCTGCGGATCGAACAAAGCCTGAGCCAGTTGCTGCACGAGGCGTTTGTCAGCCTGCGCACCCTGGGCAAGCGCTCGATCCTGGCCCTGTTGGGTATCGTCATCGGCAGTTCCTCAGTGGTGGCACTGATCAATATCGGGCACAACGCCGCCGAGGACGCGGCGATGATTTTCAAGGACATGGGCACCGACACCCTGGTGGCGCAATTTCCACCCAAAGGCGCCAGCAACGCACAGATGCCCGCCAGCCTCGACCTGGAAGCCGTGCGCCGCAGCGTGCCCGGCATCGCCCATATCGCCTCGGTCTCGCTGTTCAGCGGGCCAGTGGTGTTCCATGGCCGCACCTTCAACGCAAGCTTCGTTGGCACGACGCCAGACTTGAAGGACGCGATGCGTCTATCCGTGCGCGACGGGCGTTTCCTGTCGAGTTTCGATGCGGGCGAAACCTATGTGGTGATCGGTGACCAGATCGTCCAGGCCTTGAGCGCGCCCGGCGACCCGCTGCAACTGGGCGACCGGGTGCGCATCAACGATTACCTGTTCCTGGTGGTGGGGATTCTGCACAGCCAGCCCCGGGCGATGCTGATCCCGGTACAAGCCAACGAATCGCTGTTCTTGCCGGCACCGGGCATGCGCCGGATCTACGCCAGCCCGCAAGTCGGCAATGTGATTATCCGCGCCACCCCCGGCCAGGATATGGAACGTGTTGCCCAAGAGGCGACCGTGGCGCTAAGCAGCCAACTCACCGACCACGATGTCGACATCCAGGTGCCCCAGCAAATGATCGACGGCATGACCCGGCAAAGCCGCACCTTCGCCTACCTGCTGCTGGCCTTGGGCGCGATATCCCTGGTAGGCGGCGGCGTCGGGGTGATGAACGTGATGCTGATGAACGTCTCGGAACGACGCCGGGAAATCGGGATTCGCATGGCCCTCGGCGCGCGCCAACGAGACATTCGCAACCTGTTCCTGCTGGAGGCCGTGACGTTGACTGCCGTGGGGGCACTGTGCGGCGCGGTGCTGGGCATGACCGCCGCGTATCTGTATGCCTGGCTGTCCGGCTGGCAGTTTTCCCTGGCGGTGGCCGCGCTGCCGCTGGGGGTGGGCAGTACGTTGCTGGTAGGTCTGTTTTTCGGGATCTACCCGGCAGTCTCCGCCTCGCGGCTGCAGCCGGTGGAGGCCCTGCGCGATGAATAAACGGCTGCTGTTGTTGATCGCACTGGTGAGCTTGCACAGCGTGGCCGCCGACGTGGTGATTCGCCCCTCCGCGCCCAGTACCACCCGCAGTGGCTACGAACGCAGTGTGTCGCTGAATGCCCAGTCCACCACACTGACCCTGGGGGATGCGGTGTACCTGGGCCTGCGCAACAACCCGGCGATTCGCAGCGCCTACCTGCAGCGGGTGGCGCAGAAATTCGACCTGCGGGTGGCCGAAGACACCTTCAACCCCAAGCTGACCCTGAACAGCTATTACCGCACCACTAAAGGCACTGAAGACAGCTCCCGCAACGCTAACCTCGCGCCCAATGCCACCTTGCTCAGTGAGTACGGCACGCGGCTGAGCATGAACTGGACCCAGCAACTGAACAATGCCGATCGCGCCGGGCGCTACCGCAGCGACGGCCTCGACCTGTCGGTGATCCAGCCCCTGATGCGTGGCGCCGGCTGGAACGCCACCACCGCGCCGCTGCGCCTGTCACGCCTGGCGGAGCAGGCCAACCGCCTGAACCTCAAGGCCAACGTGGCGCAGACCATCAGCAATATCATCGCCACCTACCGCGAACTGCTGCGGGCTCAGGAACAGTTAAGCATCGTCCAGGACGCCCTCAAGCGCTCCGACACCTTGCTGGAGGTGAACAAGGCGCTGATCAGTGCCGGGCGCATGGCCGAGTTCGAGATCGTGCAGACCGAAGCCGATATCGCCACCCAGCAACTGGGAGTGGAAGAAGCCCAGAACCAACTGGACACCAGCCGCCTGGCCCTGCTGCGCCTGCTGGCCCTCGACCTGTCGACACCTATCCGTGCTACCGAAGCCCTTGAAGCCAAGCGCATGGACATCGACAAGCGCCAGGCTTTCCTCCTGGCGCAGAACCAGCAACCGGAATACCTCGCCACCCTGCTCGGCAGCCAGCAGGCCGACCTCAACCTGGTGATCGCCAAGGACTCCGGACGCTGGCAAGTGGACCTGGTGGCCGGCGCCAACCAGATTCGGGCCGCCACCGACAACGACAACGGCTCTTCGAATAACCGGCGCTGGGACAGCTACGCCGGTGTGCAGGTGCAGATTCCCATCGGTGATATCAGCACCCACCAGGCCGAGGTGCACGCGCGAGTCGACGTGGAAAACCAGGAGATCATCATCGCCGACGCGCGCCAGCAACTGGAGCGCGACGTCAACGACGTGGTACGCGACCTGGGCACCCGCTGGCGTCAGTATGAAATTTCCCAGCGGGCGGTGGAGTTGTCCAAGCGCAAGATCGAAATCGAACGGGAAAAACTCAGCGCCGGGCGCTCCACCAACTTCCAGGTACTGAGTTTCGAAACCGACCTGCGCAACGCCGAAAACTCGCGGCTCAATGCACTGATTGCCTATTTGAACGCCCAGACTCAGTTCGACCTGACCCTGGGCATGACGCTGGAAAGTTGGGAAATCGCCCTCAATGACTACTAATAAAAAGCGCCTGCTGGGTGCCGTGTTGATTGTGCTGGTGGCCGGTGTCGGCATCACGCTGCTCAGCCGTCAAAGCCCGGCCGCCAACCCGACCGGCAACGCCGAACAGTGGCTGGAGGTGAAAGTCGACCCGCTGGTGCATCAGATCGGCCTGGTGGGCAAGATCGAGCCTGACACCACCATCACCCTCACCGCACCGTTCGACGGCAATGTGCAGGCCAACCTGGTGGAACAGGGCCAGCGAGTGGAAGCCGGCCAGGTGCTGCTGCGCATGGACCCGGCCACCGTTGAAGTGCAACTGCGCGACGCCCTCTCGGCGCAGCTCAAGGCCCGACGCACCGTGCAGGAAATGCAGGACTGGGACAGCGGCCAGCAAGTCGGGCGCGCCCGCCGCACCCTGCGCACCGCCGAGATGACCGCCAGCAACACCCAGCGCAAACTCACCGAAAGCGAGAACCTGTTCAAGCGCGGCATCATCCCGCGCAACGAACTCGATGACCTCAAGCAACAGGCCACCCAGCAACAGCTGGACCTGGTGGCCGCCCGTGGCGAACTGCAACAGGCGATGGAGCAAGGCAAGGGCGAATACCGACAGATCGCCGATATGGAGCTGACCAACGCCACGGTGAAATATGACGCCCTGCGCACCTTGCTGGATGGCAAGGAGGTCAAGGCACCGTTCTCCGGCATTGTGGTGCCGGCGCCGGGCAGTAACTCATCGGCCCAGGGTGGCGGGAACAACAACACACCGGTGCAGGCCGGGAGCAAGGTCAGCCAGGGCCAGGTGCTGTTTGGGCTGGCGAACATCGAGAAGCTGAAAATCGTCGCGAAGGTCTCGGAGCTGGATATCAACCAGTTGCACCAAGGGCAGGCGGTGGAGGTGCTGGGCGACGGGTTTGACGGGGAACGGCTGACAGGGTCGGTCAGTGTGGTCAGTGGCTTGGCGATTGCCAGCGACAGCCAGGGCAGCGCGCAGTTTCCGGTAACCCTGTCGATTCCCAAGCTGACGCCGCAGCAGCTGCAACGGGTAAGGTTGGGGATGAGTGCGCGGTTGACCATCGTGACCTACAACAATGACCAGGCGATTGTCGTGCCGGCCCAGGCGATCAGTCGCGGGGAGGGGGTGACGACTGTGGAATATCGCGCGGCGATGGATAAGCCGGTGGAGCGGGTGACGGTGACAACCGGGCAGTCGACGGCGCAGGGGGTGGAGGTGTTTGGGTTGAAGCCGGGGTTTGTGAAGGTCGGGCCATGAACCCCGACCTGTAGGAGCTGGCTTGCCTGCGATAGCAATCTGTCAGTTGATAAAAATGCAGCTGACCCACCGCTATCGCAGGCAAGCCAGCTCCCACATTAGATTTAGAGGTGTGCCAACCTGGCGGCGAGGGCCTTGGCCTGAATCGCCACATCCGTCACCGCGGTACTTTCCCACCACATCCCGCGCAACGGTGGGCCCATGGCAAACAGTCGCTGGCTGACCTGGCCGTGGGCGTCCAGCACGGCACCCGACACATCCGCCGCAATCCCCAAGGCCAACGGCCCGGGTTGAATCAACCCACGTTTGAGCAACTGTCGGGGCAACGGCCTGGCCACGCGCCGCCAGTCGTATTCAATCCCGCTGGAGTTGATCAGCGCCGCCCCTGACACCTGGACGACTTCCTGCTCGCCACGAGGGCGCAGGCGAATGGTGACATCACCCGCCGAAGGCACCAGCCCCTTGTACGAAGCTGCCCGAATCCGCAACCGCCCTTCCCCGTGCAACCGCGCCACCAACTCGGCACTCAGGGGCGGCGAGCGGTGGTGATGGCTTTCCCACCAAGGCCGAATATGCCGCACGAACTGGCGTTTCTCCGCCTCGCTGGCCTGGCTCCACAAACGTCCGATATTGGCGCGCACAGTGTCCAGCGGCGCTTGCCAGTCAATCCCCTGCTCCAGCGCGAGCTTGCATTGGCGGCGTACTTCCCGCAGCAATTGCCGAGGGCTGCGCAAGCGGTGGTCTTCTCCCAGGAAATCGACCCAGGCCGGCGGCTGCCGGCGCACGTGGGGCAGCAGGCCGTGGCGCGAAAAAATCTCGATGGGCCCGCGATGGCCGGCCTGTTCCAGTGAGACTACGGCATCCACCATGGTCAGCCCGGAACCGATGATCAGCACCGTGGAGTGCGGGTCCAATTGGGTCATGGCCTGCACATCCCACGGGTCGACCGCCGCGGCATTCAAGCCGCTGGATTCGGTCTGAGGTGTACGCGCTGCCGGGAACATGCCGGTGGCTAATACGGCAAACGCACCGCGCAGTTGCTGGCCGTCGCTCAAGGTCAGCAGCGTGGCGTGTTCATCCACCTCAAGGTCTGTCACCTCAGCCCGGACATGCTCGACGGTCGACGCCGATAGCGCCCTGGCCTCCGCCAGCCGTTGTTGCGCATACAAGCCAAAAATTCCGCGGGGCGGAAACAGTTCGCTGATGGGCACGTGTTGTTGGTCCGACTCCGGCCAACCGCCTTTGGCAATGTAATCCGTCAGCCATTGGGTCAGGTCATCGGCGTTGTCCGGGTCGACGCTCATACGTGCGGCGTTGCCGTTCAGGGTGTGGCCGAGTTCCACCGCACTGTAGGCCTCGCCGCGCCCCAGTTCCTGGCGCGGTTCAATCACCAGGATCTGCCGCTTGCCCGGCAGGCGCAGCAGTTGCACCGCCAGCATCGTCCCGCTCAGGCCGCCGCCGACAATCAGCACATCAGCGTTGCGAATGGCGCTCGTCGCCTGTCCGCGTTCGGTTTCACTCATGAAATTGCGCCCTTACTGTCTGCCTGAATGGTTGTGGTAAAAATCGCCCCGTGCAGTATCCAGCACATCGACCCGGGACGCCTAGTTCAGCCCGACTGTGGGAAGCCCAGGCTTTGGCCGCTGCTCAGCCATTGCGCCAGCACCGTCGCCAGGCCGCCTTGCCAGTGGGTGCTCTCCTCGCTCCACAATTCGGTTTTGCCGGATGGCTGCCACCAACGGCAGAGCCGTTGCGAGGTGTCCACGGGGCCGACCTGTTGCACAAGCGCCACCGGCTGCAGCCCTTGGATGTATGCGTGGGTAGGACGAATGCGCCACACCTGTTGCTGCAAGGCGGCGGGCTCCAGGTCGTCCGCCAGGGTCAGGATTTGGCCACCGATCACCTGGGCGGCCAGGGCCAGCAGCAACAAACCGGGTTCGAAGGCACCGCTCAGGGCCAGCCGCGACTGTTCGGTAAAACCCTGCTGACGCAAGCCATCGGCCAGACGCTCGACGTCGCGCAGGGTGTCAATCCAGCGCCAGGCGTACCACTGGCCGTCACGCTTGTGGCGCAGGGCGCTGTGCAACGGGGTCACTTGTGCCCAATGGCGCAGTTGCGCCAACGCCTCGGGCAGCACCGTGACCCGTTCGGCGGGCCATTCCACATCCAGCGGAAGTTCGAGTTCATGCACGCTCATAGGGTGATGCTCCTATTGGTGACACAAGCATGCGGTGGTCCGCTGGCTGAAATCGTTGGATCGATGAAGATCAAATGTGGGAGCTGGCTTGCCTGCGATGGCGGTGAGTCAGCTTGCATCTCTACCGGCTGATACTCCGCTATCGCAGGCAAGCCAGCTCCCACATTGATTCAGTTTCTCCCGTTAGATCGCAGTGGCCTTCAGGTCACGATAGCTGGCCCCGGGATGGTTGTCCGCCAAGCGCGCGCCGTCTCCAAACAACTTCTCCCGCAGGGTGCCCTGGGCATACTCAGTCTTGTACACGCCACGCTTCTGCAGCTCCGGCACCAGCAGCTCGACCGCGTCGATAAAGGTCTCGTGGGTCAATGCATAGGCCAGGTTGAAGCCGTCCACGTCGGTCTCTTCAACCCATTCCTGCAACAGGTCGGCCACGGTTTCCGGGCCGCCGACAAACAACGGGCCGAAGCCGCCGATGCCGACCCAGTCTGCCAGTTCATTCGGGGTCCAGACCTTGTTCGGGTCTGCGGTGGAGAAGGCTTCCACGGCCGATTGAATGGCGTTGGTGTGCACATGCTTGAGGGGTTCATCGGGCTTGAACTGGCTGAAATCGATACCGGTCCAGCCGGAGATCAGGGCCATTGCGCCTTCGTAGCTGACGTAGGATTTGTACTCTTCAAACTTGGCTTTGGCCTTGGCGTCGGTTTCGCCAACGATCACCGTTTGCAGGTTGAAGATCAGGATTTTCTTCGGATCACGGCCTGCCTCAGCCGCACGCCGGCGGATGTCGGCGACGGTTTTCTTCAGCAGCACTTTCGACGGTGCGGCGACGAAGACGCATTCGGCCTGCTCGGCGGCGAACTGCTTGCCCCGGCTGGAAGCGCCGGCCTGGTACAGCACCGGGGTGCGTTGTGGCGAAGGCTCGCAGAGGTGAATGCCGGGCACCTGGAAGTGTTTGCCGACATGACGGATCTCGTGGATTTTGCTCGGGTCACTGAAGATCCGCCGCTCGCGGTCGCGCAACACGGCGCCCTCTTCCCAGCTGCCTTCCCAGAGTTTGTAGCAAACCTCCAGGTATTCCTCGGCATAGTCGTAGCGCGCGTCGTGTTCGGTCTGGGCTTTCTGGCCGAGGTTCTTCGCGCCGCTCTCCAGGTACGAGGTGACGATGTTCCAGCCGACGCGGCCCTTGGTCAGGTGATCGAGGGTGGAAAGGCGCCGGGCGAACGGGTACGGGTGTTCGAAGGACAGTGAAGCCGTCAGGCCAAAGCCCAGGTGTTCGGTGACCAGCGCCATGGGGGCGATCAGCGACAGCGGGTCGTTGACCGGCACTTGGGTGGCCTGGCGAATCGCCGCGTCACCGTTGCCGTTGTAGACGTCGTAGATGCCCAGCACATCGGCGATAAACAGGCCGTCGAACTTGCCGCGCTCGAGGATTTTCGCCAGGTCGGTCCAGTACTCCAGGTCCTTGTACTGCCACGAGCGGTCACGCGGGTGCGCCCACAGGCCCGGCGACTGGTGGCCGACGCAGTTCATGTCGAAAGCATTCAAGCGAATTTCACGAGGCATTAAACAGTACTCCGGGGGGCGACACCGTTGAGGTGGTAGTTGCCGACAATCTGGTATTTCCAGCGCAAGGGATCATCAAGGGTTGCTGGCAGTGCGGTGCGCTGGCCGGTGAGTTCGAATTCGGCGTTGCTGGCGGCAATAAGGGCTTCGGCCGCGGCGATCTGCGCTTCGGTGAGGGCAACCGGGCTGGGGTGGGTTTCGGCACGCTCGAACAAAGCGGCCGCGACCTCCACGCGAATCTGCAAATCGCCGAAGCGGCTGATCACGTAGGGGTCATCACTTTTCTCGACAAAGCGCCGGGTGCTTTCCAGCAGTTGGCGCGCCTGATTCAGTGCGGTCATGGATAAAGCTCCTCAGTTCCAGGCATGGCGTGCAGGCTTGACGCCGTTGAGCACAAAGTTGCCGATCAGGTGGTATTTCCAGCGGGCCGGGTCATGCAGGGTGTGGGTGCGCGCGTTGCGCCAGAAGCGGTCGAGGTTGTGCTTGCCGGACACCGAACGGGTGCCGGCCAGTTCGAAGAGTTTGCTGCTGGCGAGCAGCGCGGTTTCGGCTGACAACACCTTGGCCTGGGCGACCACCAGCGACGCGTTGGCCACCGTGTCTTCGTTGGGATTGGCCAAGGCCTGGTCTACGGCAACGCCGGCCTTGGCGAGGATCGCTTCGGTGCCGTGGACCCGCCATTCCAGGTCGCCGATGGCGGCAATGGTGAACGGGTCTTGCCAACCGTGATCCTGCTGGCTGTCGATCCAGGGCCGGGCCTGGCGGGCATGAATCTTGGCTTGTTCCAGGGCACCGAGGGCGATGCCGGTGTCGACGGCCGCCTGGATGATTTGCGAAATCGGGCCGTTGGCGGTGGGCTGATCGAACGCCTGGTGGGCGGGAATCACCGCACTGAGCGGCACCTTCACGCCGTCGAGGGTCACGCCCCCGCTGGCCGTGGTACGTTGGCCAAACCCGTCCCAACTGTCGATCACTTGCAGGCCCGGCGCGTCGCGTTCGACAAAGGCAATGAAGGCCTGGTCTTTTTCGTTGACGCCCACAGTCGGCACGATATGGGCGAACAGTGCGCCGGTGCAGTAGAACTTCTCGCCATTGATGTACGCGCTGTCGCCGTCAAAGCGCACTTGCGTATCAAAGGTACCGGCGTTTTTGCTCTTGGCCTCGGAGAAGGCATTACCGAAGCGATAACCCTGCAAGACCTTGGCGAAGTAATCCTGTTTTTGTTCCTCGCTGGCGGTTTGCAGGAGGATGTCGACGACGCCCAGGTGGTTCTGCGGAATTTGCCCCAGGGACGGGTCGGCGGCGGAGATCAGCTTGATCACCTCGGCCACCGTCACATAGGACACGCCGGCGCCACCGTAGGCCTTGGGAATGGTGATGCCCCACAGGCCGCTGGCGGAAAATTCATCCAGCTCGGCTACCGGCAGGCGTCGTTCGCGGTCACGCACACCGGCCTCGACGGCAAAACGCTTGGCCAGCTCGGTGGCGACGGCAATGGCTTCGGCGTCTGAACGAATGATGTGGGCAGGTTGCAGGGGTTGGGCTGACATGGGCCGACTCCAGGCTCCAGAGAGATACTGGGGTAATTGCAGGAGTCGTGCCTGAATCCAATGATCAATGAAATCAGCGGGTTGCCGGTAAGTCAGGGAAGTCGTTGGCGGTTCAAAACAGCAAAGTGTCCAACCACTGTTGCGCTGCCAACAGTTAGATCACCACGTTACGCACAAACCGTACCGCCACTTCGCCGTCATTGCGATAGGCGTGAAGGTGGCGACTGGCGAACATCAGGAACTCACCGGTGGCGACGTGTTTTTCCTCGTCACCCAGCACCAGCGTCAGCGTGCCTTCGAACACAAACAACTGCACGCTCCAGCCCTCGGGGTCCGGTTCGGGCATGTAGCGATCGCCGGGCTCCAGGCGCATCTCCCATAGTTCCACCTCGCGGCGCGCGGTGGCTTTGGCCAGCAGCACGGCTTTGCTGCCGGGGATGTCACCGGCCCAGGCCAGTTCGTTGATACGGCTGTGATCAGCGGCATCCGGGGCCTGGATCAGGTCGCTGAAGGCCACGTCCAGGGCTTCGGCCACCCGGTCGAGGGTCGAGAGGCTGACGTTCTTCTCCCCCGCCTCGATCGCCACCAGCATGCGCCGGCTGACGCCGGACTTTTCGGACAACGCCGTCTGGCTCAACTCCGCCGCATGGCGCAAACGCCGAACGTTCTGGCTGACGTGTTGCAGGACCGAGGCCCGTTGTGGATTTTCTTTGTGCACTATATTGCTCACAGGGTGGGGTTGCGCAGTATACTGCCCAGCTTGCGGCGCATTGTGCGGTCCGCGCCCTTCCTGTGCAAGACCGAGCCGCCATGACCACCTCCCCATTGTTTTCCCGTTTCAGCAAAGCCGAATGTGTATTGGTGGTGATCACCATGTTTTGGGGCGGCACCTTTTTGCTGGTGCAGCACGCCATGGCCGTGAGCGGCCCGATGTTTTTTGTCGGCCTGCGGTTTGCCGCGGCGGCTGTGATCGTCGGGGCGTTTTCATTGCGCAGCCTGCGAGGCCTGACGCTGTTTGAGTTGAAGGCCGGGTGCTTTATCGGTGTGGCGATCATGTTTGGCTACGGTTTGCAGACCATTGGCTTGCAGACGATCCTGAGCAGCCAGTCGGCATTTATTACTGCGCTGTATGTGCCATTCGTGCCGCTGCTGCAATGGCTGGTACTGGGACGGCGGCCGGGGTTGATGCCGAGCATCGGCATCATGCTGGCGTTTACCGGGTTGATGCTGTTGACCGGCCCGGCCGGGGCATCACTGAATTTCAGCCCCGGTGAAATCGCCACGCTGATCGGTGCGGTGGCGATTGCCGCCGAGATCATCCTGATCAGCGCCTTTGCCGGGCAGGTGGATGTGCGTCGGGTGACGGTGGTGCAACTGGCCACGGCTTCAGTGCTGTCGTTCCTGATGGTGGTGCCGATGGGCGAGGCGCTGCCGGAGTTTTCCTGGTTGCTGCTGTTCAGCGCGGTGGGCCTGGGACTCACCAGCGCGGTGATTCAGGTGGCGATGAACTGGGCGCAGAAAAGCGTCTCGCCGACTCGCGCCACGCTGATTTATGCCGGGGAGCCGGTGTGGGCCGGCGTGGTCGGGCGGATTGCCGGCGAGCGCTTCCCACCGATTGCCATGGTGGGCGCGGCGTTGATTGTGGCGGCGGTGATTGTCAGTGAGATGAAAACCCGCCGGCAGCGGCTCGCCGAACACGAGATCGAACTGGAACACGAAAAGCAGGGTTAAACGCCTCAGAGGCGCAACTCGCCGTCCAGGTTAATGGATTGCAGAAACGCCTCGTCATGGGACACCACGATCAATGCCCCCTGGTATTGATTGAGCATTTGCTCCAGGGCAATCCGGCTGGGCAAGTCCAGATGGTTATCGGGTTCGTCCAACAACAGCAATTGCGGCGGACGCTGGGCGTAGAGCTGTGCGGCCAGGGCAATTTTCAGGCGCTCGCCACCGCTCAGTTGGCAGGTGTCGAGCATCGCGCGGTCAGCATCAATGCCCATTTGCGCCAGCCGGGTACGCGCTTCGCTTTGCGTCAATAGCGGATTACTTTCGTAGAGCCATTGCACCGCCGTGCGTTCGGGGTGCTCCAGCCCGGCGTGTTGGTCCAGCCAGCCGATATGGCAACTGCGCGCCAACTCACCGGCAGCCACCGGCAACTGGCCGGCAATCACCCGCAGCAGGGTCGACTTGCCACTGCCATTGGCCCCCAGGATCGCCATGCGCATCGGGCCGGTCAGGGTGAGATTGATCGGTGCGCGGCTGCCAAACGGCAGCACCACCTCGTTGAGTTGCAACACCAGCTTGCCCTGAGGCACCACGCTTTCCGGCGACAGCATCATGCGCTGGATCTCGGGCGCACACCGTGCACGCGCCTCGGCGATCCGCTGCTGTTGCTGCTCACGCGCCAGCTGCTGATTGAGGCGCAACTTGCCCTGGCTGTTTTCACTGCGCTCTTTCTGGGCGTTGGTGATCAGTTTGGTCTGATTGCCATCCCGGGCCTGGCGGTCGCCCCGGGCATTGCGGCGCTGCTGACGCTCCATCTGGATGACCGCTTCACGCTGCTCACGTCTGGCGTGCGCGCGCTCCCCCTGCAACGCCGACTGGAACGCTTGCTGCTCCTGCTCCCGTGTCGCCGCATAGTGGCTGTAATTACCGCCGTACACCGCCAAGCCCTTGGGCGACAGTTCGACAATCTCGTCTACGTGCTCCAGCAACCCACGGTCATGGCTGATCAGCACCAGGCCGCCGGACCACCGATCAATCTGCTGGGCAAGCTTGTGTTGCTGATCAATGTCCAAGTGGTTGCTGGGCTCATCGAGGATCAACCAGTCTGCCCTGGACAACCAGGCGCCCAGCAAAGCGACGCGCTGGCGTTCGCCCCCACTGAGGGCCGCGGTAGGCGAGTCGGCAGCCAAGTGCCCCAGGCCTATGTGTTCAAGGGCCGCCGCCAGTCGAGGCGCGCAATCCCATTGATCGACCGCCAGTGCATGGTCGTGCTCGTCCAGACTGCCCTCGGTGATACGCGCCAACGCCGCCAGCACTTGGTCGACACCTGCCAGCGCCGCTACGGTGGGATAGCGCTCGGGCTCCAGCAGTTGCGTCACCGCGTACACACTGCCCTCACGGCGCACATGCCCGCGGGTGGGCTGCAAGGTGCCCGCGAGCATTGCGCCCAACAAGGACTTGCCAGTCCCATTGGCCCCCACGAGGCCGGTCGCCCGGGCGCTGAAGGCATGGTTCAGGTTGTCGAACAGCATGCGCCCGTCCGGCAGGCTGTAGGCGACATGGTCAAGTTGAAGCAATCGTTGGGTCATGACACGTCCTTATGCAACAGGCTGAAAAAAACCTTTGAACAGCATACCTGCCCTGAATACAGGCATTGAAACAATGCCAAACAGTCTTTTTCAGCCTACCTTGTAGGATCCTGCCACATCTTGCCGTTTGGTGATCAAGATTCCGGCACGTATGATGCATCCCAAACTCCCGCAGATTAGAAGCCTATGTCCCTGATAGTTCTACTGCTTCTGCCCTTTATCGGCAGCTGTCTCGCGGCCTTGCTGCCGCACAACGCACGTAATACAGAGTCCCTGCTGGCCGGCCTCGTCGCCCTGGTCGGGACGGTTCAAGTCGCCCTGCTCTACCCCCAGATCGCCCACGGTGGCGTGATACGTGAAGAATTCATGTGGTTGCCCAGCCTCGGGCTGAACTTCGTATTGCGCATGGACGGTTTTGCCTGGTTGTTCTCGATGCTGGTACTGGGCATCGGGACCCTGGTGTCGCTGTACGCTCGTTATTACATGTCGCCGGAAGACCCGGTGCCGCGTTTCTTCGCGTTTTTCCTGGCGTTTATGGGCGCCATGCTTGGCTTGGTGATTTCCGGCAACCTGATCCAGATCGTCTTCTTCTGGGAGCTCACCAGCCTGTTCTCGTTCCTGTTGATCGGCTACTGGCACCACCGCGCCGATGCCCGGCGTGGCGCCTATATGGCGCTGATGGTCACCGGCGCCGGCGGCTTGTGCCTTCTGGCAGGGGTGATGCTGCTCGGGCATATCGTCGGCAGCTACGACCTGGACCAGGTCCTGGCGGCCGGTGATCAGATCCGTGCCCATTCGCTGTACCCGATCATGCTCGCCCTGGTGCTGATCGGCGCCCTGAGCAAAAGCGCGCAATTCCCCTTCCACTTCTGGCTGCCCCACGCCATGGCTGCACCGACGCCGGTGTCGGCCTACCTGCACTCGGCGACGATGGTGAAGGCCGGCGTGTTCCTGCTGGCCCGCCTGTGGCCGTCGCTGTCCGGCAGCGAAGAGTGGTTCTGGATTGTCGGCGGTGCCGGCGCCATTACCCTGCTGCTCGGCGCTTATTGCGCCATGTTCCAGAACGATCTCAAGGGCCTTTTGGCCTACTCCACCATCAGCCACCTCGGGCTGATCACCTTGCTGCTGGGCCTCAACAGCCCGCTGGCCGCCGTCGCCGCGGTGTTCCATATCCTCAACCACGCCACCTTCAAGGCGTCGCTGTTCATGGCGGCGGGGATCATCGACCACGAAAGCGGCACCCGTGACATTCGCAAGCTCAGCGGCTTGGTGAAGCTGATTCCGTTTACCGCGACGCTGGCGATGGTCGCCAGTGCGTCCATGGCCGGCGTGCCGCTGCTCAACGGCTTCCTGTCCAAGGAAATGTTCTTCGCCGAAACCGTATTTATCTCCGCCACCGCCTGGGTTGAAATCGCCCTGCCGGTCATCGCGACTATCGCCGGTACCTTCAGCGTGGCCTATGCCCTGCGCTTTACCGTGGATGTGTTCTTCGGCCCTAAAGCCACCAACCTGCCTCACACTCCGCACGAGCCACCACGCTGGATGCGCGCGCCGGTGGAGTTGCTGGTGTTTACCTGCCTGCTGGTGGGGATTTTCCCGGCCCAGGTGGTCGGTTCGATCCTCGCCGCTGCCGCCCTGCCGGTGGTCGGCGGTGAGCTGCCAGAGTACAGCCTCGCCATCTGGCACGGCTGGAACGCGCCGATGATCATGAGCCTGGTGGCCATGTCCGGCGGTGTCGTGCTCTATCTGCTACTGCGCAAGCAGCTCAAGCTGGGCCGCTTCAAATACCCGCCGATCATCAGCTACTTCAACGGCAAGCGCGGCTTCGAGCGCTGCCTGGTGGTGATGATGCGTGGGGTGCGCAAGATCGAAAAACGCATCAGCACCAAGCGCCTGCAAACCCAGTTGTTCCTGCTGGTGCTGGCGGCAGTGATCGCCGGGTTGATCCCGATGCTCTACAGCGGTATCAGTTGGGGCGACCGGCCGAAGATCCCGGGCTCCATCGTGTTCGTCACCCTGTGGCTGCTGGCGATCGCCTGTGCCCTGGGCGCCGCCTGGCAAGCCAAGTACCACCGGCTGGCGGCCCTGACCATGGTCAGCGTGTGCGGCCTGATGACCTGCGTGACTTTCGTCTGGTTCTCCGCGCCGGACCTGGCGCTGACCCAACTGGTGGTGGAAGTGGTCACCACCGTGCTGATCCTGCTGGGCCTGCGCTGGCTGCCACGGCGGATCGAAGAAGTTTCGCCACTGCCAAGCTCGTTGCGCAAGGCACGCATCCGCCGTCTGCGGGACTTCCTCCTGTCCACCGTGGTCGGTGGCGGCATGGCGCTGCTCTCGTACGCGATGCTGACCCGCCAGACCCCCAACGATATCTCCTCGTTCTACCTCAGCCGCGCCCTGCCCGAAGGCGGCGGCAGCAATGTGGTGAACGTGATGCTGGTGGACTTCCGCGGGTTCGACACCCTGGGCGAAATCACCGTGCTCGGCGCCGTGGCGCTGACTGTCTACGCCCTGCTACGCCGCTTCCGCCCTTCGAAAGAAAGCATGGAATTGCCGGCGCAACAGCGCCAGCTCGCACCCGACGTAGCCACCGACCTGGTCAACCCGCGCCAGGCCAGCGACACCGCCCTGGGCTTCATGATGGTGCCGGCCGTGCTGGTGCGCCTGCTGCTGCCGATTGCCCTGGTGGTCTCGTTCTATTTGTTCATGCGTGGTCACAACCAACCGGGCGGCGGGTTTGTCGCCGGGCTGGTGATGTCGGTGGCGTTCATCCTGCAATACATGGTCGCCGGTACCCAGTGGGTCGAGGCGCAGATGAGCCTGCGGCCGATGCGCTGGATGGGCTTTGGCTTGCTGTCGGCAACGTTGACCGGGCTTGGCGCACTGTTTGCCGGCTACCCGTTCCTCACCACCCACACCTGGCACTTCAGCCTGCCGGTGCTGGGCGACATCCACGTCGCCAGCGCGCTGTTCTTCGACGTCGGCGTGTACGCCATGGTGGTCGGCTCGACCTTGCTGATGCTCACCGCCCTGGGCCACCAATCGGTGCGTGCCCATAAACCCAGCAACCAGGCGAAAGCCGTTGCCAGCCAAGGAGGAGCCGCCTGATGGAAGAAGTCATCGCAATTGCCATTGGGGTCCTGGCGGCCTCCGGCGTCTGGCTGATCCTGCGGCCACGGACGTTCCAGGTGGTGACGGGCCTGTGCCTGCTCTCCTACGGGGTCAACCTGTTCATCTTCAGCATGGGCAGCCTGTTTATCGGCAAGGAGCCGATCATCAAGGACGGCGTGCCGCAAGACTTGCTCAACTACACCGATCCGCTGCCCCAGGCCCTGGTGCTGACGGCGATCGTGATCAGCTTCGCCATGACCGCGCTGTTCCTGGTGGTGCTGCTGGCGTCCCGGGGCCTGACCGGCACTGACCATGTGGACGGCCGGGAGCCCAAGGAATGACCTGGATGAATCAACTGATCATCGCGCCGATCCTGCTGCCGTTGCTGACCGCCGCGCTGATGCTGATGCTCGGCGAGAAACACCGCCCGCTCAAGGCACGGATCAACCTGTTCTCCAGCATGGTCGGCCTCGGCATCGCCGTGCTGTTGCTGTACTGGACCCAAAAAGGCGGCCCCGGCTCCATCGGCGTGTACCTGCCGGGCAACTGGCAGGTGCCATTCGGCATCGTGCTGGTGGTGGACCAACTGTCGGCGATGATGCTGGTGCTCACCGGGATCATCGGCGTCAGCGCCCTGTTGTTTGCCATGGCCCGTTGGGACCGTGCCGGCACCAGCTTCCATGCACTGTTCCAGATTCAGTTGATGGGCCTGTATGGCGCCTTCCTGACCGCCGACCTGTTCAACCTGTTCGTGTTTTTCGAGGTGCTGCTGGCGGCGTCCTACGGCTTGATGCTCCACGGCTCCGGTCGGGCGCGGGTGTCATCGGGGCTGCATTACATCTCGATCAACCTGCTGGCTTCGACCTTGTTCCTGATTGGCGCAGCGCTGATCTACGGCGTCACCGGCACCCTGAACTTTGCCGACCTGGCCCTGAAAATCCCGTTGGTACCGGAGGCCGATCGCGGCCTGCTGCACGCCGGTGCAGGTATCCTCGCCGTCGCCTTCCTGGCCAAGGCCGGCATGTGGCCGCTGAACTTCTGGCTGGCACCCGCCTACTCCTCGGCGAGTGCGCCGGTGGCGGCGATGTTTGCGATCATGACCAAGGTCGGCGTGTACACCGTGCTGCGCCTGTGGAACCTGCTGTTCTCCGGCCAGGCCGGGGCCTCGGCGCTGTTTGGCGGTGACTGGCTGATCTATGGCGGCATGGCGACCATCGTCTGCGCGGCGCTGGCAATGATCGCCGCGCAACGCCTGGAACGCATGGCCAGCCTGAGCATTCTGGTGTCCGCCGGGATCCTGCTGTCGGCGGTGGGGTTTGCCCAGCCAAGCCTGACGGCCGGGGCGCTGTTTTATCTGGTCAGTTCCACTCTGGCGCTGAGCGCACTGTTCCTGCTGGCCGAGCTGATCGAGCGTTCGCGCTCGGCCAACGACATGCCCCTGGACGATGAAATCGAAGCCCTGCCCAAGGCCATGGAATCCCTGCATCCACCGCCCGGCACTAACCTCGACGATGAACAGAAAGCCGTAGTCGGCCAGGTGATTCCCTGGACCGTAGCGTTCCTCGGCCTGAGCTTTATCGCCTGTGCCCTGCTGATCATCGGCATGCCGCCGCTGTCCGGGTTTATCGGCAAGCTCAGCCTGCTCAGCGCGTTGATCAACCCGATGGGGCTGGGCAATGCCGTCGACGAACCGGTGCGCCCGGCGGCGTGGGGCCTGGTGGCGCTGTTGATCTTCTCCGGCCTGGCCTCGCTGATCGCCTTCGCCCGCCTCGGTATCCAGCGTTTCTGGACCCCGGAAGAACGCCCGTCGCCGCTGTTGCGCCGCTTCGAGTGCGTGCCGATTTTCTTCCTGCTGGGCCTGAGCATCGTCCTGACCTTCAAGGCCGAGCCGCTGATGCGCTACACCCAGGCCGCCGCCGAAAGCCTGAACAACCCGGAGCATTATGTGATGGCGGTCATGGCGACGCGCCCGGTGCCGAGCCCTGAAGCCAAGGCCGCCGCATTGGAGATGCAGCCATGAAGCGTCTGTTCCCTGCCCCGTGGCTGTCGTTGGCATTGTGGTTGTTGTGGCTGGTGCTGAACCTGTCCGTCAGCCCCGGCAACCTGCTGCTGGGTGCGATTCTCGGTTTTGCCGCACCGCTGATGATGGCGCCGTTGCGCCCGTTGCCGATCCGCATCCGCCGCCCGGGGGTGATCATCCGTTTGTTCTTCCTGGTGGGGCGAGACGTGATCCTCTCCAATCTTGCCGTAGCCTGGGGCATCCTGGTCTGCAGTTCGCGTCCTCCGCGCTCGCGTTTTATCAAGATCCCGCTGGACCTGCGGGATGCAAACGGCCTGGCCGTACTGGCGATGATCACCAGCGTGACGCCGGGCACCGTGTGGTCGGAACTGGCCCTGGACCGCAGCATCCTGCTGATCCACGTGTTCGACCTGGATGACGAAGCGCAGTTTATCGAGCACTTCAAACACGCCTACGAACGGCCCCTGATGGAGATCTTCGAATGAGCGCCCTGCTCTCCAATGCGATCCTGTTGAGCCTGTTCCTGTTTTCCCTGGCCATGGTGCTGACGTTGATTCGCCTGTTCAAAGGCCCGTCGGCCCAGGACCGGGTCCTCGCGCTGGATTACCTGTACATCCTGGCCATGCTGATGATGCTGGTGCTGGGCATTCGGTATGCCAGTGACACCTATTTTGAAGCGGCATTGTTGATTGCGCTGTTTGGTTTTGTGGGGTCGTTTGCCCTGGCGAAATTCCTGCTGCGTGGGGAGGTGATCGAATGATCAATGTGGGTGTGTTACCGCTGTGGGTTGAAGTGATCGTCGCGGTTTTATTGCTGCTTAGCAGCCTGTTTGCGCTGATTGGAGCGATTGGGCTGTTGCGGATGAAGGACTTCTTTCAGCGCATGCACCCGCCGGCACTGGCCTCGACGCTGGGGGCGTGGTGTGTGGCGTTGGCCTCGATCATCTACTTTTCGGTGCTCAAGTCCGGGCCGGTGTTGCACGGTTGGTTGATTCCGATCCTGCTGTCGATCACGGTACCGGTGACCACCTTGTTACTGGCCAGGACCGCGTTGTTTCGCAAGCGCATGGCGGGGGACGATGTACCGGCTGAAGTCAGTAGCCGTGGGACCGACAGCGGCAGCTGAAAATACAGATAACTATCTGTCACCCCGGCCATGACTCCCCCTCGTACCTTTATCGGACAACCTACCTTTCCGATACAGGTAAAGACCATGTATACCCATTCCGATGCACTGACCACGCTGTTTGATTTACTCAACTCGCTGAACGCGCTGATTTCACAATTGACCACCCAGCAACAGGCCGCCAAAAAGCGAGGTCTCGAGTTGTATCAACTCGGTGAATTCGAAGAGTGCGAAACTCACCTGACCATCTCCGCTTTGGCCGGCGATGCCCCCTCCCAATACGCCTTGGGCGAAGCCATTCGGCGCCGGGTCGGCAGTGTCAGCCCCGAGGCCCAGGCGTGCTATCGCCTGGCTGCCGACCAGGATCATGTGTACGCCCTGATGCGCCTGGGTGGCGAAACCAACCTGGCCAAAGCCAAGACCCTCGCCCAGTCGCGTGCCGACGCAGGCGACGGTGAGGCGATGCTGCAACTGTACGAGCTGACCCAAGACCGTTCATGGCTTGTCAAGGCAGGTGATGCAGGCTGCGCAGAGGCCTATTACATTGCCGCGCTGCTGTTTGACAAAAACCAGGCCAGTGACAATCGCGACTCCATGTTGAGGTATGCGGCCTTCAAGGATTTTCCACCCGCGATGACGTGGCTGGGGAATATGCAAACCTATTACCGCAACCTCTCCTACCAGCGCATTCACCTTGAAAAAAGACTGGCCCTCAATGAACTCGACGGGGTGATGACCTACGCCGCGGCGCTTGCCGGTATCAATGTCGAAGAGACCAGCCGCTACTACTATCCCATCAACCTGACCCATGCCTATGGCCTGTATTGGTTGGTCATGGACAGCACCCGGCAAAATGCCCGGCATCGTGAGGCTGCGACCTGCCTGCAACAGCTGGGCACCGAATTGAGCGCCGAGCAAATAGAAACCGCCAAGGCGTATGGCCGCCAGTGGAAAGCCGATCATCCGGCCCTGTCGGAGTTCAGGTTGACCTACAGCGATATGAAATAACCGAGGTAACCGTGGCAAGCCCCCCAACATTCGACCGCGACCCCGTGCTGCGAGCGCTTAGCGTAGTTTCTGCGAGCGTTTTTTTCACGGCCCCGGCTGATGGTTCGCGCTAAGGGCGCTGGGTCCGAAAGCGTGATCAGCCCACTACAGTATCGGCGCGCTAAATCGGCCCAATCGTGGCATCCAATGGTCCAGGATCTGCGCTGACGCCAGGATATGGTGGGCGTGTCCGATCAACAGCCGACGCGGCACGAACCCGATGTATCGGGAGTCATCACTGTTGTCGCGGTTGTCGCCCAGCATGAAGTAACTGTCGGCGGGCACCACCACCGGGCCGAAGTTTCGTAACGCCCGTACTGTCGGCATGAACTGAATCGTGCGCTGGCTGTTGTTCGCAAGCTCGGTCAGTTTGATCCCTGGGACGGTCTGGCCAGGTGCGATAGGCTCGCTGATGTCCTGGCCATGACTGTAGGTGGCCGGTGTGCCGTTGACCCACAGCACCTCATCGCGCATTTCCAGGGTGTCGCCGGGGATGCCGACGATGCGTTTGATCAAACGGATGCCGTCCTTGGGTGAGGAGAACGTGACTACATCGCCGCGCTGGGGGTTATCCAGTTTGGCCAGGGATATGTCCGTCAGGGGCAACTTGAGGTCGTATGCCACGCGGTTGACCAGTACCACGTCGCCCTCTAGCAACGTCGGGCGCATGGAGCCGGACGGGATGGGGTTCCAGTCGGCCAGGGACGTGCGGAAAACGCCGAAGCACAGCCAGAAGATGATTGCGTAACGGTAGCGGATTAACCAACGGCGCATAGATCCTCGCACTGCAAAAAAAAGGGGTGTCGGCCTGCGCCAGGCAACCCATGGTTATTTTGGGTAATGGTCGCTTATTGCATCGGAAGATTAAATTAACATTAGCGTTACCGGCCAATCACAGCCGGTGTTTTCAAGCCCACAGAAAAGGAGTTTCACGCCCCATGGATATCAAATGCTCGGTCTTTATCGCAGCCAGCGTCGATGGCTTTATTGCCCGGCTTGACGGGGATATCGAGTGGCTTCATCGGCCGGAGTACGACGGGGCCGAATTGAGCGGTGTGACCTATGAAAACTTCATTGGCACGGTTGATGCCTTGGTGATGGGACGCAAGACCCTGGAGAAAGTGTTGTCCTTCCCGGAGTGGCCCTATGAGGGTATGCCGGTTATAGCGCTCTCTCGGCAATCGGTTGAGATACCTGCGGAGTTGAAGGGCAAGGTTGAGGTGGTGAGCCAGGATGTCACCAGCCTCGTGGCAGCGTTAGCCGAGCGCGGGATGAAACACCTGTATATCGATGGAGGCCAGACGATTCAGGCGTTTCTTGAGGCGGGGTTGATTGACGAGATGATCATCACGCGTATTCCGGTTGTGCTGGGTCAAGGGATTCCCTTGTTCAGCCAGTCGGGTGGCGAGCATGAGCTTCGGCATATCGGCACGTATGCGTCGGATAATGGGTTTGTTCAAAGCCTGTATGAGGTCAGTGGCAAGCGCTGATGCTCATTGAGCGAGTGGGTTGAATCGAGTACATATCCGTTTTTTTGGTCAGGGCAGATATGGGTTCCGCTCTTACAGCGGCTCACTTTTGAACAGCGCAAAAGTAAGCAAAACGCTCTTGCCCCACCACTCGGCACCTCGCCTAGGCTCGGTGTGCCC
>NZ_JAXCIS010000014.1:0-11809 GCF_034044025.1 Pseudomonas sp. SED1 | reverse complement strand
ATATCAGCCATCACCCAAATAACGGATATTCACCCCCAAAGCCTACCGCTCAATCGACCGACTCCACCGCGCATTCCACTCGGGCCGCGCCTGGTTCACCTGATCCCAATCAATCGAAATCGCCGTCTGCAAATAGCTGTTCATCGCCTCCACCCGAGCCCGAGTCTTATCCGTGGTCGGCGTAGTAGGATTCGAAGGAATCTGATCCCCCAACTCCAAAGCCGGCGCCTGCGCCTCTGCAGTCAACAAAAACTGCGCCAGTTTCTGCGCCAACTCCGGCTGGTCATTACGCGCAATCACACACTCCGCTACGTTCAACACCACCGCCCCTTCCTTGGGCTGCGCATACTCCATCGGCACACCCAACAACTGCTGCGTGGTCACCTGCGTCGGCGTCAGCGGAAAGATCGCCGCCTCATCCGTCTGCACCATCTCGGAAATCTTCGCCGAGCTGGCGATGTACTCCAGCACATTCGGCCCAACCGTCTTCGGCCACGCCTTGAACCCCGGCTCCACGTTGGTCTCGCTACCCCCCTGAATCCGGTTGAACATCAGGAAACCATGCAACCCAAATGTGGAGGAGGCCAGGGACTGAAACACCACCTTGTCCTTGAACCGTGGATCCGCCAGGTCCATCCACGACGTCGGCGCCGCCCAGCCCTTTTCCTTGAACATCTTGGCGTTGTAACCCAACCCGGTCACCCCGAGCGTCACCGCAACCGCTTCTTCCTTGATCTTCGCCTTGGCCGGAATCTGATCCAGGGTCGGGTTGGGCGTGAGCTTCTCGCACAACCCCATGGAGATGGCGCGGTACATGATGCCGTCGTCGAGGAACATCACGTGCATCTGCGGGTTGTCTTTGTTGGCCTGCACCTTGGCCAGGATGTCCGACGAGGTGCCTGGCACGATCACCACCTTGACGTTGTTGGCTTTCTCGAATGCAGGCAGCACCTTGTCGGCGTAGACCCGTTCCATGGTCCCGCCGTTCATGCCCAGGTACAGCGTCGGTGCGGCATGGGCCGCCGTGCTCAACAGGGCGAGGGACAGGCAAGACAGCGCAGTACGTTTGATCATGTGCATAAATCTTCCTCTCAGGCTTGGAAACGACGGATGGAAAATGCTTCGATGGGCTGCCGGCTGGCCCCCGTGCAGACGATTTCTGCCAGGGCTTCACCGACCGCAGGGCCGAGCTGGAACCCGGCGCCGGCGAAGCCGAAACCGTGAAGCAGGCCGGGTTGGGTGCTGCTGTCGCCGATCACCGGTTCGTGGTCGGGTAGATAACCTTCGGTGCCGCTCCAGGTGCGAATTGCCTGGGCACCTTTAAGGAACGGGTACAACTCGCCGGCGTTGCGCAGAATCTCCAGCACCGCCGCTTGCCCCGGCCGGGCTTGTTGCGGGCCCAGCGCAAAGCCGCGACCGCCACCGAGGATGCAATTGCCCCGGGCAACTTGCCGCGCATAGATTCCGCCGCCTTCGACGCCGGTGCTCACGTCCATCACCACCGGCAACGGCTCGGTCACCAGCATCGCCGGGTGCGCCGAGGTCATCGGCACCGGTTCGCCAAATTGCGCGGCCACGGTACTGGCCCAGGCGCCGGCGCAGTTCAACAGCCAGCGGGCTTGCAGCTGCACACCATTGGCACAGCGCACCTGAAACAGCAGGCCGTCATGTTCAACCTGGGTGACTTCGGTTTGCTCCATCACCCTCGCACCGTGGCGTTGCGCGGCGCGGGCAAAGGCGGGGGAGACCAGGCGCGGATTGGCGTGGCCGTCTTCGGGGCATAACGAAGCGCCGACCGCCACATCACCCACCCACGGAAAACGCGCCCGCAATTGAGCGTGATCCAGCATTTGCAATCCCAGCCCAAAGCCCCGAGTGGCGTCGGCGTAAACCTGCAAGGCGGCCAGGTCCTCGTGACTGCGGGCCAGTTTCAAATGCCCGGAGCGCACGTATTCGCCATCGATCCCAATCAGCCCCGGCAAGTCGGACCACAGCTCATGGGCACGTTGCGATAACGGCAACTGATGCAATGGCCGCCCCTGGCGTCGCACGCCGCCATAGTTAACACCGCTGGAGTGCGAGCCACAAAAGTCCCGCTCCACCAGCACCACGCGTCGACCTTTCTGCGCCAGCATCAAGGCCGCTGAAGCGCCGACAATCCCACCGCCCAACACGATCACTTCGCTGTCGATCATGGCTGCACCTCCACGCCAAACGGCAAGGGTTTGATCGGTGCCTGGCCCCGTAGGCGGCCAACGTTTTGAATCTCGTGCCCACTGCGTTCGGCAATGATTTCTGCCGTTGCGAGCCCACACATCCGGCCCTGGCAACGGCCCATGCCAACCCGGCAATGGGCCTTGACCCGGTTCACTTCCCAGTGGCCTTCATCCACCACCGCGCGTACTTCGCCGACACTGACTTCTTCGCAGCGGCACAGGATCAATTCATCCGGGGCTCCAGCGGCCCATTTTTCAGGGAACGGGAAGGCGGTTTCCAGGCCATGGCGAAAGCGCTGGATCCTCGCCAATTGTTGTTCAAGCACCGGCGGCCGACGAGAGTCGATGGCAACGCCGGTGTCTTCCAGCAAGGCCAACGCCGCTCGCTCGCCCGCCATTTGCGCCGCATCGGCGCCCATGATTCCTGCACCGTCGCCAGCCAGATACACGCCCGCGACACTGCTACGCCCGGCCGCATCTCGCTGGGGCAACCAGGCGCGGTTCAATGCATTCCAGGCAAATTCACAGCCGAGTAAATCCGCCAGTTGGGTCTCGCTACGCAGGGCATGGGCGAAGGCCACGGCATCACAGGCGATTTCCTGTTGATCCCAGTGGATGCCCGTCACTCGTTGCTCGCCGTCGATGTGCGACAGCGTTGCCCCTTGATGCACCGGGATGCCATGGGCCGTGAGCCAGGTGCGGTAGTACAAACCCTTGGCCAGGGTCGCCGGCTGGCCGAGCAATGCCGGCAAGGCGCGGCATTGGGCGCTGAATGGCGCACTGTCGAGTACCGCCACCACCTTGGCCCCGGCCTTGGCGTACTGATACGCCACCAGGTACAGCAACGGGCCGCTGCCGCAAAACGCCACGCGCTCGCCGATGGCGCAGCCTTGATACTTCAGCGCGATTTGCGCAGCGCCCAGGCTGTACACGCCGGGCAAGGTCCAGCCCGGCACCGGCAGGATGCGGTCGGTGGCGCCCGTGGCGACGATGATTTGCGCGTACTCGATGCTCTCGCCGTGGCCGTTGTTGAGCATGTCCAGACGGCCATTTTCCGCGTTCCACACCAGGGTTTCAGGCCGGTAGTCAACAAGCGTGGCTAGCTCATCCATGGTGCGATGCAGCGCCGTCGCCTTGCCTGCCTCAAAGCCATACAACTGCTTGGCCGAACGCTGGAAATTCGCCGGTTGGCGCCGATAAATCTGGCCTCCGCCGCGCAGGCTTTCGTCCACCAACACCGGGGTTACGCCATGGTCCAGCAAGGTCCGGGCTGCGGTAATGCCCGCCGGGCCTGCGCCGACTATCACCACTGTCTTCATGCCTGGCGCCCCGGATCACGGCGAATCGCCTGGCCGTCTTCGAGCAAGGTCGAACACGCGCGCACCCGGCGACCGTCCTCAAGCCGCACCCAGCAATCCTGGCAGGCGCCCATCAGGCAGAAACCGGCGCGGCGTTCGGCGCTGAAATCACTGCCCCGCAGGTGCTCGGCGCAGGTCAGTACGGCGGTCAGCAAGGTGTCCCCAAGCAAGCCCGTGGCAGGCTGCCCGTCGAGGGTGAACGCCAGGGTGGGCCGCTCGGTCTCGGCCAGTCGTTTGAACAGCGCCATCAATGCTTCCCTACCAATACGCGATCCAGGCCGTAGACCCGGTCCAGCAGAATCATTGCCGCCGCCGTCAACCCGATCACCAGCGCCGACACGGCCGCCATCATCGGGTCGATGGATTCGGTGGCGTACACGTACATGCGCACCGGCAAGGTTTGGGTGGCCGGCGAGCTGACAAAGATCGACAGGGTCACTTCATCGAAACTGTTGATGAACGCCAGCAACCAGCCGCCGGCCACGCCGGGCAAAATCATCGGCAAGGTGATCTGGCGAAACAGGGTGAAGCGGCTGGCGCCGAGGGATTCGGCAGCCTGCTCGGCGCTGCGGTCAATGCCGATGGCGGCCGCCAATACCAGGCGCAGTACGTAAGGCGTGATGATCACCACGTGGGCCAGCATCAACCAGGTGAAGCTGCCGTTGACGCCCATCATTGCGAACAGCCGCAGCATCGCCACCCCCAGCACCAGGTGCGGGATGATGATCGGCGAGAGGAACAGCGCACTGAAGAAGTTGCGGCCGGGGAACTGGTAGCGACTGATTGCCAGGGCCGCCGGTACCGCAATCAAGGTCGCCAGGGTGGCGGCCACGAACGCCAGCACCAGGCTGTTATAGAACGCCTGGATAAAGTCGGCGCGTTCGAACACCGCATGAAACCAGCGCAGGGAGAAGCCCGACGTCGGCAGGCTCAAGGTATTTTCCGGGGTGAAGGCCACCAGGCACACCACCACCAGCGGCGCCATCATGAACAGCACCACCAGGCCGTGAAAGCCCCGGGCCAAAGGACCGTTTCTGGACATCGTCTTATACTCCCAGGGACTTTTTGTAGCGGCCTTCGACCATGCGGTTCCAGCTCAGCATGATCAGCAAGTTGACTAACAGCAGCACCACCGCGATGGTCGCGCCCATGGGCCAGTTGAGTTCCGAGAGGTATTGGTCGTAGACCACCGTGGCGACCATCTTCAGCCGGCGTCCGCCCAACAGGCCGGGGATCGCGAAGGAGCTGGCGGCCAGGCCGAACACGATCAGGGTGCCGGAGAGCACGCCGGGCATCACCTGCGGCAACACGATCTTGCGCATCACCGTGGCCTGGCTGGCACCCAGGGACAGCGCCGCCTGTTCCGCCGACGGGTCGAGCTTTTGCAGGGAGGTCCACACCGGGATGATCATGAACGGCAGCATCACGTGCACCAGTGCGATGATCACCGCGAATGAGGTATAGAGCAGCTTCACCGGTTTGCCTCCGAGGGCCTGGATCACCTGGTTCACCAGACCATCGGCACCCAGCAGCAGGCTCCAGCCAAACGCCCGTACCACTACTGAAATCAGCAGCGGGGTGAGGATCAGGATCAGGAAGATCGAGCGCCACGGCGTGCCCATGCGGCTGAGAATGTAGGCCTCGGGCACCCCGATCACTACGCACAGCAAGGTCACCAGGGCACTGATCCAGAAGGTGCGCCAGAAGATCTCGTAGAAGTAAGAATCGCTGAACAGCGACAGGTAGTGGGCGAATGTCCACTCATCGGCCTTCACCCCCACCTGGTAATCGAACACGTTGAACGACAGCACCAACGTCAGGCCCAGGGGCAGGATCAGCAGCCCGAAAAACAACACCAGCGCCGGCAACGACAACAGGTAGCCACGGCTCATGCGCGCACCTCATCGGCGGCCAGCACCCGCAGCAGGCTCGACTCCCAGTCCAAGCCTACCGCTGCGCCGCAACCCAACGGCGCACTGCCGTCGTTGCGGCGGACCACGGTCAGCTCGCCGATCTGGGTCTTGATGCGGTATAGCCATTGGCTGCCGAAGAAATAGCTGTCGAGGATCTTGCCTTGCAGGCGCCCTGAGCCGGCGGTCACCAGGTCGATCTTTTCCGGGCGCAGGCTCAGGGTCAGTTCACCGTTGCCGGGTTCGAAGCGCACTTGCGGCGCGCCGAGTTGATCGAAGTCGCCCGTCAGCAGATTGGCCTTGCCGACAAAGTCCGAGATAAAGCGCGTGCGCGGGTGTTCATAGAGTTTGTACGGTGCGTCGATCTGGGTGACGCGCCCGGCCTGCATCACCACCACGCGGTCGCTGATGGACAGCGCTTCGGCCTGGTCGTGGGTGACCATCAAGGTGGTGATCCCGACTTCGCACTGGATGCGGCGGATTTCGAACTGCATCTCTTCCCGCAGGTTGGCGTCGAGGTTCGACAGCGGCTCGTCCAGCAGCAACACCGGCGGTTCGATCACCAGGGCACGGGCCAGGGCCACGCGCTGGCGCTGGCCGCCGGAGAGTTCCCGCGGGTAGCGCTCGGCGTGAGGGGCCAGGCGCACCAGTTCCAGCACGGTCTTGACTCTGCTTGCGATCTCACCGGCGGGCACCTTGCGCATCTTCAGACCGAAGGCGACGTTGTCGCGCACGCTCATATGGGGGAACAGCGCGTAGCTCTGGAACACCACGCCGAGGCCACGGCTGGCGGGTTTGGCGTGGGTGATGTCGCGACCATCGAGGAGGATCTGCCCACCGGTGACGTCGACGAAGCCGGCGATCATTTGCAAGGTGGTGGTCTTGCCGCAGCCCGAAGGGCCGAGCAGGGACACGAATTCGCCTTTTTCCACCGCAAGATCAGTGGCGACCACCGCGTCGACGGCGCCGTAGCGTTTGCTCAAGGCGTTGAGTTGGAGAAAAGCCATGTCTGCGTTCCACCTTTTTGAGTCGCGTCGAAACGCGCTTTTTTGTTTTGGGCAGATGCGAAAAGGGTGTTGCGGGTGCGTTGGCGCTCGATCTTGAGTCGGCTGCCGTTAGTTGTTCATTTCGCCCCTGTGGACGCAGATTAGGGCGAAAGACTAGGATGGCGGAAGATGGAATTTCACTGGATAGAGTACTTTTTTCAATTTCATTCACTGATCAGAATTTAGTGTGAGATATCGGCTTATGGATTCCACTGAGCGGAATGAAAGTGTCAAGGAAGTCGGCGCCGGTGGCGTCTCCCGATTGTTTGCATTGCTGCGCATCCTCGGCGCGGCACCGGACGGTGGTGAACGGGTGACGCAACTGGCGCAGCAGGTAGGGTTGTCGCAACCTACCACCCACCGCTTGCTGCGCAGCCTGATGGACGAGGGCATGGTGGAGCAGGATGCGCGCAGCAAGCGCTACCGGCTGAGCCTGGAGTTCTTCGCGCTGGCAGCGAACGCGGGCAACACCGGCAACCTGCGGGACCTGGTGCGGCCGAGCATGTTGCGCCTCAGTGCGTCGCTGGGGGATTCATTGTTCCTGCTGGCGCGCAGCGGCTTTGATGCGATCTGCCTGGACCGCAGTGAAGGGCCGTACCCGATCCGTACCTTTACCGGTGACATCGGCGGGCGCGTGGCGCTGGGGGTGGGGCAGGGCAGCCTGGCGATCCTGGCGTTCCTACCGGAGGAAGAGCGCGAGACAGTGATCCGCTACAACTTGCCACGGCTTAAGGATTTTCATCTGTACGACGAGGTGTTTTTACGCTCGGAGGTAGAGAGCGTGCGGCGGTTGGGGTATGCGGCGCGCAATACCGGAGTGCTGGAAGGCATGGCCGGGTTGGCGGTGCCGATCCTGGACCGCAATGGGCATGCGGTGGCGGCGTTGAGTGTGGCGACCATCAGCGACCGGCTGGGGCCGGGGAGGTTGCCGACGGTGGTGGAGTTGTTGAAGCGCGAAGCGGCGGCGATCGGGCCGAGGATCAATCCGTTTGATCCGACGTTGAGGCGGCCTTCACAGATCTTCGGTGGGTAGGTAATACCAGTAACGACAAAGATCAACTGTGGGAGCGGGCTTGCTCGCGAATGCGGTGTATCAGTAAAAAATTTGGTGACTGACACACCGCATTCGCGAGCAAGCCCGCTCCCACATTTTAGACCGTGGCCATCTGTGGGATCCGGGTTGGACTCATCGCCGCCATCGCCACCGAAGTCGCCGCCGTCCTGGTCTCTACCCCCAACTTCACATACACATGCTCCAGATGCTTGTTCACCGTCCTCGGGCTCAACCCGAGAATGTCGCCAATATCCCGATTGGTCTTGCCACACGCCACCCAGCGCAACACCTCGACTTCCCGCTCCGTCAGCTGAAACCGCGCCGACAACAGCTTATGCGCCGGCTCATCCTCCAGGGTGATCACGCTCGGCTGCGTCGCCGCCCGCGCCGACAACAGAATCCGCGAGGTACGCAAATGCGCCGCCACTCGTGCCAGCACCTCATCCGTCTGGATCGGCTTGGTCACGTAGTCACTCCCGCCCACTTCAAACCCCTGCACCACATGCTTGCTGTCGGTCAGCCCGGTCATGAACACCACCGGAATGTCCGCACTGGCCGGTTGTGCCTTGAGCCGGCGGCAGGTTTCAAAGCCGTCCAGGCCGGGCATCACCGCGTCCAGCAGGATCAAATCCGGGCGCCGGCGTTGCACGCGGTTCAGCGCGCTGAGGCCGTCCAGCGCTACCAGCACCATGTAGCCGGCGTCGTCCAGGGCGTCGGAGAGCATTGCCAGGTTGTCCGGGGTGTCGTCGACAATCAGCACCACGCCGGGCTCAGCGCTGTGGGTCAAGGCATTCATCTTCGGCCTCCTTCAGGATTCGGTTGAGTTCTTCCAGGCGAAAGCTTTTCAGCAGCGCCCGGAGCTTGTTGATGAACGGTGCGGTGCCAGGGCTTTCCAGCACGATTGCGTCGAGCTTTTCATGCAAACCACGCACATAGCCAATGGCGCTCAATTCGGCGAGCACGGCGAGTTCTTCAGCGCTGGGTAGCGCACCCTCTGTAGCGACCGGCGCGGCGATCGGTGTCCGGCGGCGCAGCCATTGCAAATCCAGGTGCAGTTGCACGCGCCCGAGCAATTCCGGAGTGCGCACCGGCTTGGCCAGGTAGTCGTTGCAGGCGCCGGCGATACTGCGTTCGCGGTCGTCGGTGAAGGCGTTGGCGGAGATGATGATAATGGGCGCGGTGGACAGCGCGTTACGCCGGATCAGCCTGCTGGTTTCCCAACCGTCCATGGTCGGCATCGACAGGTCCATCAGGATCAGGTCCGGCGACAGCAGCGCCACCTGGCGGATCGCCTCCTGGCCGTTACTCGCCTGGGCGACTTCGAAGCCCAGGGGCGTGAGCATGCCGCTGAGCACCTTGCGATGGTCCACGTGGTCGTCCACCACCAGGATGCGCCGCCGTTCGCCGTGGTAGCCGATGATGTCGTGTTCAACATGCACCACGGCCTGCGGCACCCGGACCTGGGACAGGAACAGCCGCACCTGGAAGCAGGTGCCCTTGTCCAGTTCGCTGACCACCCGTAATTCGCCGCCCATCAACGAGGTCAGCATGCGCGTGATGGTCAAGCCGAGACCTACGCCTTTGTCCTGGCGCATCAGGTCGCCACGTTCAAACGGCTGGAAAATCCGCTCGATCTGCTCCGGGTCAATGCCGATGCCGGTGTCGATGATCTCGAAGTTGGCGGTCTCGCGCATATAGCTGACCCGCAGGCGCACCTCGCCGCTGTCGGTGAAGTTGATCGCATTGCCCAGCAGGTTGATCAGGATCTGCCGCACACGTTTTTCATCGCCACGCACCACGGCGGGAATCTTGCCCACGCAGTCCAGGCGAAAGCGCAGGCCCTTGTCTTCGGCCTGGGGGGTGAACATTTGTTCCAGGTCGTGGATCAGTTCCGGGAAGGGGATTTCGGTGAGTTCCAGGCGCAACTTGCCGGCCTCGATCTTCGCCACGTCCAGCAGGCCGTCGATCAGCGACAGCAGGTGCGAGCCGCTGCGCAGGATGGTCGCCAGGGCATCCTGGTGCTGCTCGGGCATGGCGCTGTCACGCTGCAGAATCTGGGTGAAACCGAGGATGCTGTTGAGGGGCGTGCGCAGTTCGTGGGACAGCCCGGTAACGTAGCGACTCTTGGCTGCGTTCGCCGCTTCCGAGGCTTCCTTGGCCTGTTGCAGGGCCTGGTCGGTGAGGCTGTGGGCAGCGATCTCCTGCATCAGCAGCGAGGTTTGCCGGTCGGATTCTTCCTGGGCGACCCGCCGGCTTTCGCGGGTGAGTACCACCCACCAGGCGAGTACGGCGGCCAATACCGAGAGCGTCAGGAAGGCCTTGAAAAACGCCTGGTACAAGGTCTGCGAATGGGGCAAACCCTGGGCGGCCTGCATATAGATCAGCGCCAGTGCTCCGGCGAGCATTAGTACCAGCGCCATCAACAATCCGAGGTAATGCGCCAGTCGGGTATGCAGGCGCGGCACCAACGTTGTCGGCAGCAACCAGCGCAACACGCCTTCGAACTGACTGGCCAGCCGCGCATGGGGTTTGCAGCGGTCGCCACAACGCGCATCCAGTGAGCAGCAGAGCGAGCAGATCGGTGTGCTGTAGGCCGGACAGAACGCCATGTCGGCAGTTTCAAACGGGTTGCTGCACAGCCCGCAGATCACCAGGCCGCTGCCGGGTTGCGGATGAATCAACTGCGCTTCGCTGCTGCGGGCAATGTAGTAGCGGCCTTTGGTCAGCCATGCCAGCAGCGGCGCCATGACCAGCGCCGTGCCCAGTGCGACAAACGGTGGCGCTGCCTGGGCCAGGGCGCCGAACAGGCCGAAGTGGGCGAGGATCGACAGCAGCGAGGCAACCAGCATCGAGCCGACGCCCACCGGGTTGATGTCGTAGAGGTGCGCGCGCTTGAACTCGATGTGCTTGGGCGACAGGCCCAGGGGTTTGTTGATCACCAGGTCGGCCACCAGGGTGCCGATCCACGCGATGGCGATGTTGGCGTAGAGCCCCAGCACCTGCTCGATCACGTCGAACACCCCCAGCTCCATCAGCATCAAGGCGATTGCCACGTTGAACACCAGCCACACCACGCGGCCGGGGTGGCTGTGGGTCACGCGGGCGAAGAAGTTCGACCAGGCCAGGGAGCCGGCGTAGGCGTTGGTCAGGTTGATCTTCATCTGCGAGATGAACACGAACAGCACCATCGCCCCCAAGGCCCATTCGGGAGAGGAGAACACATAGCCGAAGGCGACGAGGTACATCTGGGTCGGCTCGGCGGCGCGCTCCATGGGGATTTCATGTTGCAGGGCAAGAAAGGCCAGGAACGCGCCAGCGAACATCTTCAACGCGCCCGGCACGATCCAGCCGGGCCCGGCGCACAACAGCGCGGCCCACCAGCGCTTGCGATTGGCGGCGGTTTTTTCCGGGAGGAAGCGCAGGTAGTCCACCTGTTCGCCGATTTGCGTAACCAGGGACAGCGCCACGGTGCAGGCGGCGCAGAACGACAACAGGTTGAAGTCACCGCCGTCGCTGCTGCGGCCGACGAAGCTGGTCCAGTCGCTGAAGGCTTCGGGGTTTTTCCACAATACAAAGCCGTAAGGCAGCACCAACAGCACCAGCCACAGCGGTTGGGTCCAGAGTTGCAGGCGGCTGATCAGGGTTACGCCGTAGGCCACCAACGGGATCACCAGCACCGAGCAGATGACATAGGCGATGGCCAACGGGATATGGAAATACAACTCCAGGGCCAGGGCCATGATCGCCGCTTCGAGGGCGAAGAACAGGAAGGTGAAGCTGGCGTAGATCAGCGAGGTGATGGTGGAGCCGATATAGCCAAAGCCTGCGCCACGGGTCAGCAGGTCCATGTCCACGCCATAGCGGGCGGCGTAGTAGCTGATGGGCAGGCCGGTGAGGAAGATCACCAGGCTGATGGCGAGGATCGCCCAGAAGGTGTTGGTGAAGCCGTAGCTCAAGGCCAACACCCCGCCGATCGCCTCCAGCGCGAGGAACGACACGGCACCGAGGGCGGTGTTGGCGATGCGCAGTTCCGACCATTTGCGGAAGGACTTTGGGGTGTAGCGCAGGGCGTAGTCTTCCATGGTCTCGTCGGCGACCCAGGAGTTGTAGTCGCGGCGAATCTTGACGATGCGCTGGGTGCCGGGGAGGGGATGCACGGTGGGTGGCTCCAGGAAGTGGGCAAGGTTGGATGAGCAAGTTCCATGCCCTGGCAGGCGCCGCGGGT
>NZ_JAXCIS010000149.1:0-18987 GCF_034044025.1 Pseudomonas sp. SED1 | reverse complement strand
TCACCTAAATAACGGATATGTACACCACCACTAACCCCCTCAGGGCCGATACAAATGCGCATGCCCCGCACGATACAACGACGACTCACCAAAACTGTCACTGGCCAAAACCCGACCCACCACAATCAACGCCGTACGCCGAAACCCCTTGGCCGCCACCTTCCCGGCAATATCCGCCAGCGTACCAATGGCCCAATCCTGATCCGGCCAGGTCGCCCGATGCACCACCGCAATCGGACAATCCTCCCCATAGTGAGGCACCAACTCAGCCACGATCTTCTCCAGATGATTCACCCCCAGATGAATCGCCATGGTCGTCCCATGCTGCGCCAAACTACTGAACGCCTCACCGTCAGGCATCGCCGTCTTATCCGCATACCGCGTCAAAATCACACTCTGCGCAATGTCCGGCAACGTCAGCTCAGCCTCTAACAACGCCGCACACGCCGCCACCGCCGTAACCCCGGGAATGATCTGAAACCCAATCCCCAACTCCCGCAAAAGCCGAATCTGCTCCCCAATCGCCCCGTACAAACTCGGATCCCCGGAATGCACCCGAGCCACATCCTGGCCTTTCTCATGGGCCGTCTTGATCAGCCCAATGATCTGCTCCAGATGCAGCTCCGCACTGTTAACCACCAGTTCAGCCCGATGCCCCTCAAGCACCGCCGCCGGCACCAGCGAACCGGCGTAGATAATCACCGGGCAACTGCGAATCAGCCGCTGCCCCTTGACGGTGATCAGTTCCGGGTCGCCTGGGCCTGCGCCGATGAAAAAGACAGTCATGGATTCATTCCTGTGAAAAAAAGCACGCGAGCAGCCCTCCAGATGAAGATTGCTCATGATCAAAGCTGACGATTATCGGGAATTCAGCCGGCGCAAGCCAATGCAAAGGTGGCCTGGGCGGTTTTTTTGCGGGCGATCAGCAGAGTAGCAGGGCCTTGGGACAGGTGTTCTGCGAGGGCCAGGGCGGCACTTTCCGCGATGCCGTAGCAGCCGGTATGAGCAAAAACCGTCTCGGACTTATGGCTCAGTCGATCTTCATAGGGCGCCAATTGCGCCGCACTGAAAAACGTCAACGACAACTTCAGAACCTGAGCCAGTGCCAGCAACCCCGGCTCATCCTGTTTGCGATCAAGACTGGCCAGCGCAGTGATGCGCTGGCGCTCAATGCCACCCTCGGCGAGGGCGGCATTGAACAGGTCAAGCAGGGCGTCAACAGAACAGCCCCGCTGACAACCCAGGCCAACCGCCAGGATCATGCCGAATACTGACCATCACGGTTACGGCGAAACAACCAGGCACTGATCAGCCCCAGCGCCAGCCAGAAGGCAACGTTGGTCAACTGCGAGGCAATCTTGAACTGAGCTTCCAGGGCTTCCGGCGCCAGCATCGAGTGGACTTCCGGCTGTGGTGCGCCAATCACATGAGGTACCGCCAGGATCGCCACGCCCAGGACTTTCAGCAGCCAGTTGCGACCGAATACGATCAGCGCGATACCGGCAGCGGTGGAGCCGGCGGTGCCGATCCACCAGATTTGCCGTTGCGCCAGGTCTGCAGCCGCAGTGCCCGGCAATTCAGGCGGCAAGCCCAGGGTCGGCGCCAACACAAAGGTGGCGTAACCGGCCAGGCCCCACAGCAGGCCTTGGGCCGTTCGGGTCGGTGCACGCAGGGTGTACAGGCCGGCAAGCATCAGGGCAAAACCCACGGCAACCACAAGGTTACCGCCCGTGGTCGACAGCACACGCTGCCAGCCATCTTCCGGTTCCCAGGCTTCGGCGTCGTGGGTGTGGGCCGCAGCGCCGGCATGCTCATGCACTTCGGTGGCCGCGGGAGCCTTTTCGAAGGTTTCCGCCTGCAGAATCAGCGGGGCGACCCAGAAGCTTTGCAGCAAAGTCAGCAGCAAGGCGGCCAGAAGACCGGTGAAACCTGCGGTTTGGGCAATACGCTTGATCATGTCGGCATGTCTCAGTGGCACGGGAACGCGGCGCTGTGGCGGGTATCGTGGGCGGCGTTGTGCACCGCCTCGATGTGCGAGAAACCGGCGAAATACACCAGGCACGCGCCGAGGATCGACGCACCAATGGCGGCGGTCAGGCGTTGGCTCAGGGTGGCAGTGGTGCTGGCGGTAGAGGCGGTGCTGCTGATGATCGACATGGCGCGTCCCTTCTGGGTTTCAGGGTGCACGAGCGCATGAAAACCCCGCGAGCCAGGCACGCAGGGTTCTGAACAGCGCCCGCCCACCGCGGGTTTGTTATCTGAATTTTTCGGGCCGGTCTCCGGGCTTGCGAGGGGCCTGGGCCTTGAAAACATCACCTTCCCATGCCGTACAGACACAGTGGATTTGACGCTTCACTCGCTTACCGTTGCGGGGGCAGCACCGGACTCGTCACGCCCTTGAGTAAAGGAACATGACTCACCGGTTTCCCGTTTCACCCTGTGAAGGGCACCCGAAACAAGATGTGTAGGAGAGCATGGGCGGGCGATGGGCGTCAAATCGCCGCGTTAACCCCAGCGTTTGAACAACACACTGGCATTCACGCCACCAAAGCCAAATCCATTGGATATCGCGTATTCAATCGGTAACGGCCGGGCTTGGCCTCGGACCATATCCAGCCCTTCGGCAGCGGGGTCCGGGTTGTCCAGGTTGAGGGTGGCCGGGGCAATCTGGTCGCGCAGGGCGAGCACAGTGAAGATCGCCTCGATCCCGCCCGCGGCGCCCAACAAATGGCCGGTTGCCGACTTGGTGGCGCTGATCGCGACGCTGGCATTTGCACCGAACAGCGTATTGATCGCCGCCAACTCGCCGTTGTCACCTACGGGGGTCGATGTGGCATGGGCGTTCAAGTGCTGGATCTGTGCGGCGCTGATCCCTGCTTGCGCAATCGCGATCTCCATCGCCCGGCGCGCACCTGAGCCATCTTCCGGGCCCGAGGTCATGTGATAGGCGTCGGCGCTGGTGCCATAACCCACCAGTTCCGCGATGGGCGTGGCGCCGCGAGCCAGGGCATGTTCCAGCTCCTCGATGACCAGCAGCCCGGCCCCTTCGCCCATCACAAACCCATCGCGGCCTTGATCGAACGGGCGCGAAGCCAGTGCCGGCGTGTCGTTGTAATCGCTGGACAGCGCACGCGCCGCAGCGAAACCGCCGAGGCTGACCCGGTGGATGCAGGCTTCAGCGCCGCCACACACGGCGATGTCGATTTCGCCCGCGCGGATCATCCGCGCGGCATCACCAATCGCCTGTACGCCGGCGGCGCACGCGGTGACAGGCGAGCCCAGCGGGCCTTTCAGTTGATGCTGGATCGACACATGCCCGGCCGCCATGTTGCCGAGGAATGACGGAATCGTGAACGGCGACAGGCGCCGTGGTCCTTTGCTGTCAGCGGTGCGCACGGCTTCTGCAATCGCCGGGAAACCACCCACGCCGGAAGCGATAATGGTCGCGGTACGTTCCTGCTGCGCTGCCGTTTGCGGATTCCAGCCGGCCTGTGCCAGGGCTTCCTGGGCGGCGGCCAGGGCAAACACGATGAACCGGTCCATCTTGCGCTGCTCTTTCGCCGGGATGACAGTGTCCGGGTCAAAGCCGGCTTCAGGGTCCTGGTTGCGGTCCAACACCTGGCCGCCGATGCTGATTGCCAGGTCGCCGACCAATGCCTCGGGTAGCCTGCGAATTCCGGATTCACCGGCCAGCAGGCGTTTCCAGGTCTGTTCCACGCCGGTTCCCAGCGGGGTCACTGCACCCATGCCGGTCACAACAATTCGCTTACTCATGATCGCTTAGCTCCGCAAATTTCAGGTTGGTAGCATTGCATGGACGAAGCTATCATTATGAAAGTAACATCCGATAGCTTAAATTTCCGGGGCCGCCCCACAGAGGAACTGCAATGCAACGTAAGTCGCTGGTGAATGCCGAATGCCCGGTAGCCCGTGGAGTTGAACGGGTAGGCGAGTGGTGGAGCATCCTGATCATGCGCGACGCGCTGCAGGGCCTGCGCCGTTTTGATGAGTTTTCCCAAAGCCTGGGAATCGCTCCGAACATGCTGACTCGCCGGCTCAACAGCCTGGTGGACGCGGGGCTGTTGGAGCGCAGGCAATACAGCGAGCGGCCGCCACGTTTCGAGTACGTGCCCACGCCGGTCGGCGAGGATTTCCGGGTGGTGATCATGGCGTTCGTCGGTTGGGGCAACCGCCATTTCGCCAACGAAGGTGAAAGCCTGCAATTGGTCGACCGGGAAACCCGGCGCCCGGTGGAAGTGGCGGTGGTGGATGCCGACGGCGCGCGCGTGTCCGTCGAGCAATGCAGCGTTCAAGCCGGGCCTGCCGCCAGCGAGGGCATGCTGCAGCGCCTGGCGCTGCTTCGCGCCAAACGCTCGGACATTGACCCGTCCCTGCGCACTGCGTAGCCTTGCACCTTCGAGGTTCTTCGGTCCAGGCCGAAGCTAAGAAGGGAACGCGGTCAATGCCGCGGCTGCCCCCGCAACTGTAAAGGGTTTATCTGACTGCCACGCCACTGCCTGAACAAGGCGGGAAGGCGCAGCCAGCGCCGGCCTCACCGCCGGCAAGCCCCAAGCCAGGAGACCTGCCTCGCAACCGATTTTCTACTTCAACCGGGCGGGGTGATCCGGTGGCGAATTCTGCTTCTGCGCACCCGCGCAGGGCCACTCGTCCCGTATGCCCGCCCCAAAGGGCATCCGATGAAAACACTGGCCAAACTCCCCGTCACCATCGTTACCGGCTTCCTCGGCTCGGGCAAGACCACCTTGCTGCGTCACATGCTGGACAACGCCCAGGGGCGCCGCATCGCGGTGATCGTCAACGAGTTCGGCGAGCTGGGCATTGACGGTGAAATCCTCAAGCAATGCTCCATCGGCTGCACTGAAGAAGAAGCCAACGGCCGCGTCTACGAATTGGCCAATGGCTGCCTGTGCTGCACGGTCCAGGAAGAGTTCTTCCCGGTCATGCGCGAACTGGTGGCCCGTCGCGGCGACCTCGACCATATCCTGATCGAAACCTCGGGCCTGGCCCTGCCAAAACCCTTGGTCCAGGCGTTCCAGTGGCCGGAAATCCGCAGCGCCTGCACCGTTGACGCCGTGATCACCGTGGTTGACAGCCCAGCCGTGGCCGCCGGCACGTTCGCCGCCTTCCCGGACCAGGTCGACGCTCAGCGCAAGCTCGACCCGAACCTGGACCACGAATCGCCACTGCACGAGCTGTTCGCCGACCAACTGGCCAGCGCCGACCTAGTGATCCTCAACAAGTCCGACCTGATCAGCCCTGAAGACCTGGCCCGCGTGCGCCTGGAAGTGGCAGAAGAGCTGCCGCCAGCGGTCAAAATCATCGAAGCCAGCAGCGGTCGCCTGCCGCTGGACGTGCTGATTGGCCTCGGTGCGGGCTCCGAAGAACACATCGACAGTCGCCACAGCCATCACGATCATCACCACGAAGGTGAAGACGACCACGATCACGACGCCTTCGATTCCATCTCCATCGAACTGCCCCAGGCCGACGAAAGCCTGCTGCTGGACGCCCTGACCCAACTGGTGGTCAAGCACGGCATCCTGCGGGTCAAGGGTTTTGCGGCGATCCCGAACAAACCGATGCGCCTGCTGATCCAGGGCGTAGGCACGCGTTTCGACAAGCACTTCGACCGCGCCTGGCGCGCCGATGAGCCGCGCGCCACGCACTTGGTGCTGATCGGCCAGGAACTGGACGCCGCCTTGCTCGAAGCGCAACTGCGCGCCGCCCTCAGCGTTTAACCCATGCACCTGCTCAGGACCCAGCCCGGCGGTTTCGTTTCGGATGACAACATCGCCGACCTTGGACAGACTCCCGCCGAGCTGGTGATCCTGTGCAGCGGTGATTCCAGCCTGGCGCTGCTGGCCGAAGCGGCCCAGCAGCTGCCCGAGGATTACCCGAGCCTGCGCCTGGCCAACCCGATGCAGGTGCAGAACCATGCTTCGGTCGACCTGTATGTGGATGAGGTACTGCGCCACGCCAAGGTCATCCTGATTTCGCTGCACGGCGGCATCGGTTATTGGCGCTACGGTATCGAGCGCCTGGTGGAATTGGCCGAGCGCGGCGTGCAGCTGATTCTGGTGCCGGGGGACGACCGCCCCGACCCGGAACTCAGCGGCCTCAGCACCGTGGGTGCCGAGGCGCGTGACCGGCTCTGGCACTTCCTGCGCCAGGGAGGCTTGGGGAATGCGCTGGATTTCTATCGTTGCCTGGCGGCCAGCTACCTTGACCGCGATTACGCCTGGGACGAGCCGCAAACCTTGCCGCGTACGGCGATTTATCACCCGCACAAAGCCAATGCCCGACTCAACGATTGGCAGGCCGACTGGCACCCTGAATGTCCGGTGGCGGCGGTGCTGTTCTACCGCTCGCATTTGCAGGCGGCCAACACCGGCTTTATCGATGTGTTTTGCCAACGCTTGCAGGCCGCGGGTCTTAACCCGTTGCCGATGGCGGTGGCCAGTTTGAAAGAACCCGGCTGCCTGACGGTGGTCGAGGACTTGCTGGACGAGGTGCACGCCGCGGTGATTCTGAACACCACCGGCTTTGCCCAATCCAGCCCCGAAGCGCCGCACCTGCGGCCGTTTCGCCGCAATATTCCGGTGATCCAGGCGATTTGTGCCCAGGACAACGAGCCCGGCTGGCAGGCCAGCGAGCAAGGCCTCGGCCCACGGGACCTGGCGATGCACATCGCGTTGCCGGAGCTGGACGGGCGCATCATCAGCCGGCCCATCAGCTTCAAGGACCTGGCCTGGCGCAGCGAGCGCAGCCAGTCGGATGTGGTGTGCTATCGCGCGCAGCCGGAACGCATGGACTTCGTCGCCGAACTGGCGCGGCGTTGGGTCGAACTGGCGCGGGTACCGAATGGCGAAAAACGTATCGCGCTGATCCTCGCCAACTACCCGACCCGGGACGGGCGTATCGGCAATGGTGTGGGGCTCGACACGCCAGCCGCTGCGCTGAACATCTTGCGCGCATTAAAGACTGAAGGTTATCCGCTGCCGGACGTCCTGCCGGAAAGCGGCACGGCGCTGATTCAGGAACTGTTGGGCGGTGTCAGCAACGACCTGGACAGCCTCGACCTGCGTCCAAGTCACCAAAGCCTGGCGCTCGACGACTACGAAGGGATGTTCAACTGCTTGCCCGAGTCCAACCGCCAAGCGGTTTTGGCACGCTGGGGCACACCCCACACCGATCCGATGTTCCGCGACGGCCGCATGATGATCGCCGGCCTGCGTTTCGGCCTGACCTTCGTCGGCATCCAGCCGGCCCGGGGTTACCAGGTCGACGCCAGTGCGGTCTACCACGACCCGGACCTGGTGCCGCCCCATGGCTACCTGGCGTTCTACTTCTGGTTGCGCCAGACCTACGGCGCCCACGGCGTGATCCACGTTGGCAAGCACGGCAACCTGGAGTGGCTGCCGGGCAAGGGTGTCGGGCTTTCCGAAAACTGCTGGCCGGACGCATTGCTGGGGCCGCTGCCGAATATCTACCCGTTTATCGTCAACGACCCGGGCGAGGGCGCCCAGGCCAAGCGCCGCACCCAGGCGGTGATCATCGATCACCTGATGCCGCCGCTGACCCGCGCCGAAACCTACGGGCCGCTGCGCGACCTGGAGCTGCTGGCCGACGAGTATTACGAGGCACAACTGCTCGACCCACGACGTGCCCGCGAGCTGCAAAAGGACATCCTCAAGCTGGTGCGGGAAACCCGTATCGACCAGGAACTGGCCCTGGACGAAAACCTCAACAGCGATGCCGACGCGGCGATCTGGCTGCCGCGCCTGGACACTTACCTGTGTGACTTGAAGGAGTCGCAGATTCGCGATGGCCTGCACATCTTTGGTGAGTCGCCCGAGGGCCGTCTGCGCATCGACACCTTACTGGCCTTGCTGCGCATTCCGCGTGGCGATGGTCGTGGGCCGCAATCGAGTCTGCTGCGGGTATTGGCCAAGGCTTTTGAGCTGGGCTTCGACCCGCTGGACTGCGCCCTGGCCGAGCCGTGGACCGGGCGCCGGCCATTGGTGCTGCAGAAGATCGACGCGCAATTGTGGCGTACCGCCGGCGACACCCGTGAACGCCTGGAGCTGTATGCCGCGCGCCTGATCGAGCAGGCGCTGGAAGGTGCGGTGGAACAGCTTGAAGAGCCCGGCTGGGAAGACGTCAAGTCGGTGATCGAGAGCCTGCGCATCGTCGTCGCGCCGCGCCTGGATGCTTGCGGCCCGGCGGAAATGCGCGGGTTGCTGGATGCACTGAGCGGGCGCTTCGTCCCGGCCGGGCCCAGCGGTGCGCCGAGCCGGGGCCGCCTGGACGTGTTGCCTACCGGTCGTAACTTTTTCTCGGTGGATGTGCGCAATCTGCCAACCACCACCGCCTGGCGCATCGGCTTCCAGTCGGCGAACCTGATTCTTGAGCGTCACCTGCAAGACAATGGCGATCACTTGCGCCAGCTCGGCCTGTCGGTGTGGGGCACCGCCACCATGCGCACCGGCGGCGACGACATTGCCCAGGCCATGGCGCTGATGGGTGTGCGCCCGGTGTGGGCCACGGGCAGCCAGCGGGTGGATGACTTTGAAATCCTGCCGATCAGTCTGCTGGACCGGCCGCGCGTCGATGTGACCTTGCGCGTGTCGGGGTTCTTCCGCGATGCGTTCGCCAACCTGATCCGGCTGTTCGACGCGGCGGTGCAAGCCGTGGCGGCGCTGGACGAGCCCGACGACCTGAACCCCCTGGCCGCCAAGGTGCGCAGCGAGCGTGAAGCGTTGCGCCTGTCGGGCCTGGACGAGGAAGCGGCGGCGAAGCAGGCCGGCTGGCGGATCTTCGGTGCCAAGCCCGGTGCCTATGGTGCCGGCGTGCAGGGCGCGATTGACGGGCGCTTGTGGCAGAGCCGCGAAGACCTGGCGGAGGTTTACCTGAACTGGGGCGGCTACGCCTATGGCGGCTCCGACGAAGGCACCGCCGCCCGCGAACAGTTTGCCCAGCGCTTGAGCCAGGTGCAGGCGGTGTTGCAGAACCAGGACAACCGCGAGCACGACTTGCTCGACTCGAATGACTACTACCAATTCCAGGGCGGCATGCTCGCTGCCGTGGAAACCCTGAGCGGCGACAAGGCCGCCAGCTATCATGGTGACCACAGCCAGCCGGACCTGCCGAAGATCCGCACGCTGAAGGAAGAGTTGAACCGGGTGATTCGTGCCCGGGCGGCCAATCCGAAGTGGATCGAAGGGGTGAAGCGCCACGGCTACAAAGGCGCGTTCGAGATGGCCGCGACCGTGGACAATCTGTTCGCGTTCGACGCCACCACGGCGCTGATCGACGATCATCAATACGCGTTGCTGGCGGACGCCTATTTGCTGGACCCGGACACTCGGGCCTTTGTGCAGCAGCACAACCCGGATGCCCTGCGGGACATGACCGAACGCATGCTCGAAGCCCAGCAGCGCGGCATGTGGCAGGAACCCGGGGCGTACCGCGAGGCGTTGGAAAACCTGTTGTTGGATATAGAAGAAGGCAGTTGATGACCGATCTCCCGCATTTCCCGCTGTCCGCCGTTGTCGGCGCCGACGACTTGAAACTGGCCCTGTGCCTGACCGCCATCGACCCGAAAATCGGCGGCGTGCTGATTGAAGGCCCGCGCGGCATGGCCAAGTCCACCCTGGCCCGTGGCTTGGCAGACCTGCTCGCCAGCGGTCAGTTCGTCACGCTGCCGTTGGGCGCTACCGAAGAGCGTCTGGTGGGCACCCTCGATCTGGACGCGGCGCTCGGCGAAGGCCGCGCACAGTTTTCCCCCGGCGTACTGGCCAAGGCCGACGGCGGCGTGCTCTATGTCGATGAAGTCAATTTATTGCCCGACCATCTGGTGGACCTGCTGCTGGACGTGGCCGCCAGCGGCACCAACCTCATCGAGCGCGACGGGATTTCCCACCGGCATTCAGCGCGTTTCGTGCTGATCGGCACCATGAACCCGGAAGAAGGCGAGTTGCGCCCGCAATTGCTCGACCGGTTTGGCTTCAACGTGGCGTTGAGCGGGAACACCCAGCCGGCCGAGCGTGGGCAGATCATCCGTCGTCGGTTGGATTTTGACAGCGACCCTCAGGGTTTCTGCGGGCAATGGGCCGACCAGCAGGCCGCGTTGCGTGAGCGCTGCACTCAGGCCCGCGCGTTGCTGGAGAGCATCCCATTGGATGACCAGGCGCTGGCGCAGATCACCGAACGTTGTTTTGCTGCGGGCGTCGATGGCTTGCGCGCCGACCTTGTCTGGCTGCGCGGCGCCCGTGCCCATGCCGCCTGGCGTGGTGCGACGGCCATCGGCGAGGAAGATATCGAGGCCGTTGCGGAATTTGCCCTGCGTCACCGGCGCCAGGAGCAATCACCGACTTCGACGCCGCCGGGTGGCGGTCAATCACCCAAGCCCAATGATTCAACAGAAGGCCAGGGCCAATGGGGCGACATGCCCGCGCCTGCGCTGGCGACGGGTGCTCGCCGGGACGTGCCCACCTGGCCAAAAAAGCCCTAGGCATCCGCCCCAGGCCTAAAGCGGGGGCGGATGCACGGCCCAAGGCGGGTCGACTGGACAAGGGCCGGCGAGGACCAGCGCGCAGCGCGGCCGAAGGTTCGATCAACTGGCCGGGCACTTTGCTCAGCGGGCGGCCGCAACGCCGTGAAGATCTGCTGTATCAATTGCGCAGCCGCACGCCCCATGAACTGTGGCTGGTGATTGTCGATGCCTCTGCCTCCACCCGCCGGCATCAGGCGCTGAGTGATGCCAAGGGGTTACTGGCCCAGCTGTTCGACGATGCCTATCGACAGCGGGCGCGCATGGCGTTGCTCACTGCGAGCGGACAGTCGCCAAAGTGGCAGGTGCAGGGATTAAAGGCGGCAAAAGGGCTTGGTCATTGGCTTGATGGCCTCGGTGCAGGCGGCGGCACGCCATTGTTGGCAGCGCTGGACGAAGCGGGGCACTGGTTGGCGGCTCGGCGTAGGCGTTACCCGGTGGAGCAGCAGCGCTTGCTGGTGATTACCGATGGGCGACTGAAAGATGTGGCAGGGCTGCCGCAGCTGGACTGCCCAGGATTGCTGGTGGACATCGAGCGCGGCCCGATCCGCTTGGGGCGCGCGAAAGCGTTGGCTGCCGGGCTGCAAGTGGATTATCGGCACATCGATCACCTTTAATAACCCCCCGTAAATTCGTCCGTAGCAGCTGTCGAGCTTCAGCGAGGCTGCGTCGGGCGCGACTCGGAGATGGGGGATGACTCGGCAACGGTGGTGCTGCCGACGCAGCCTCGCTGGCGCTCGACAGCTGCTACGGGGGTGCCGGGTACGTTCGGCCACAGATCGGCCACCAGGAACAGCCGTTCGGCTTCTTCCCATTCTCCTTCGCTGTTTTCCACCAGGCGCACCAGCAATTGCGCGGGCGCCATGGGGTCCAGTTCGGTGAGCCAATCTCGCATCCGGGCCGCATCCCAAGCTTCATCCGCCGGGTAGTGCGCCGGTGCCAGCCACGCGTGGCGGGGTAGCGGTTGCCAGCGACCGGCGGGGCTTTGCTCGATAAACCGTGACCAATCGCGCTGATGCAGCCAGCGGCCATTCAGGTGCTGCGGATGCGCGCCCACCGGCGCTTGCGCCATGCCGGGCCATGGGTAGAGCAAATACCCGCCCAGCCATAGATGCGCGTCAAATCTCTGGATATCCAACGCCGCCAGTATTTCGCGGCTTTCCGGCCGGGCGGAAATCGGCAATTGATGTTGCGCCAGATGAGCCAGCTTGCGGTCAAGCCGGTCATGACAGCCCGGGCCCAGCCATTGCGCGGTGTCCCGGCCGTCGCCGTCCTGGGGCCCGAGATAAAGTTTGATCGCCAGTTCCAGGTGGTGCACGCCGTCACGGTCGCGCAGCAGCATGTCCAGCTCGCCCAGGGTCTGCCCGGCCTGGCGGATCGGCAGGTTGGCCGCGAGCAATTCCACGCCCGGCGCATGCTGCACGGCGAATTGCCATAGTCGTTCGTAATACAGGCCCAGCCGACGGGTACGTGTCTGGCTCAGCCAATGCAGCAAGGCGCTGCTGTCCTGGTCCAGCTGGCGCAGCCAGTGTTCCAGCAAATGCGGGGCCTGCACCCAGTCGCTGCCGGTCAGCGGGTGGCGTTGCGGCCACGGTGTCTGCTCAAGCATCGGCGGGGCGAGCATCACCCACGCGAGGTCGCGCACCTCGGGGTGACGCAGTTGGCGGGGCAGGTGCTGTAAATCAGGGAACAGAGTCATGGTCCGAGCATAGCCTTTTAAAGCCGGGAAGGGGGCTGAGAACCGTTGTCGTCTGGGGTTTGCGGCGACAAAGGATTTTGTGTAACGCCTGCTTTCGCCCATAATCGTTCTTTTTTGCCAGAACCCGAACCCCGCAGGAGCCCCATGGAGCAATTTCGCAATATCGGCATTATCGGTCGCCTGGGCAGTACCCAGGTGCTGGACACCGTCCGCCGGCTGAAAAAGTTTCTGCTCGAGCGCCACCTGCATGTGATCCTCGAAGACACCATCGCTGAAATCCTCCCAGGCCACGGCCTGCAAACCTCGTCGCGCAAGATGCTCGGCGAAGTCTGCGACATGGTGATCGTGGTGGGCGGCGACGGCAGCCTGTTGGGCGCCGCCCGTGCGCTGGCGCGGCATAACGTGCCGGTGCTGGGGATCAACCGCGGGAGCCTGGGGTTCCTCACCGATATTCGCCCTGACGAGCTGGAAGTCGAAGTGGCCAAGGTGCTGGACGGCCATTACCTGGTGGAAAACCGCTTCCTTCTGCAAGCCGAAGTGCGCCGTCACGGCGAAGCCATCGGCCAGGGCGACGCCCTTAATGATGTGGTGCTGCACCCCGGCAAATCGACGCGGATGATCGAGTTCGAGTTGTACATCGACGGCCAGTTCGTGTGCAGCCAGAAGGCCGACGGCCTGATCGTCGCCACGCCGACCGGGTCCACGGCCTACGCGCTGTCTGCCGGCGGGCCGATCATGCATCCCAAGCTGGATGCCATTGTGATCGTGCCGATGTACCCCCATATGTTGTCCAGCAGACCCATCGTGGTCGACGGCAACAGTGAGCTGAAAATCGTGGTGTCCAAAGACATGCAGATCTACCCGCAAGTCTCCTGCGACGGGCAGAACCATTTCACCTGCGCCCCCGGTGACACCATCACCGTGAGCAAAAAGGCGCAGAAGTTGCGGTTGATTCACCCGCTGGATCACAACTACTACGAAGTGTGCCGGACCAAGCTGGGCTGGGGCAGCCGCTTGGGGGGTGGAGGCGACTGATGCTCGATCCCGCGCGTAGCTACGACCTGATTGGTGACGTGCACGGTTGCGCTCATACCCTTGAGCACTTGCTCGACCGGTTGGGTTACCACAAGCAGGGCGGCACCTGGCGGCATCCGTCGCGAATGGCCGTGTTCCTCGGCGATATCATCGACCGTGGCCCGCGCATTCGCGAGGCGCTGCATATCGTCCACGACATGACCGAGGCGGGCCAGGCGCTGTGCATCATGGGCAACCATGAGTTCAACGCGCTGGGCTGGAGCACGCCGGCGCCCCCGGGCAGCGGCAAGCAGTTCGTGCGTGAGCACACGCCACGTCATGCGCGGTTGATCCAAGAGACGTTGACGCAGTTCGAGCAGCACCCGGCGGACTGGCACGACTTCCTCGGCTGGTTCTACGACATGCCGCTGTTTGTCGATGCCGGACGGTTCCGCGTGGTGCACGCCTGCTGGGACAACGGCTTTATCGAACCCCTGCGCGCGCATTTCCCGGACGGCTGCATCGACCAGCACTTCCTGCAAGCCGCCGCCGTGCCCGGCAGTTTCGCCAGCAACGCTTTCGACCGCCTGCTGCGCGGCACCGACATGCGCCTGCCGGACGGCCTGACCCTGACCGGCGGCGACGGGCTGACGCGCTCGTTTTTCCGCACCAAGTTCTGGGAAGACGACCCGAAAACCTACGGCGACATCGTGTTCCAGCCTGATGCGCTGCCGGAACCGGTGGCAGCCACGCCGCTGTCGTCCACCGAGAAAAATTCCCTGCTGCGCTACGGCGTCGACGAGCCGTTGCTGTTCGTCGGCCATTACTGGCGCAGCGGCAAACCGGCGCCGATCCGCCCGAACCTGGCCTGCCTGGACTACAGCGCAGTGCTGTACGGCAAGTTGGTGGCTTACCGACTGGATCAGGAAACCCGCCTGGACCCGCGTAAATTTGTTTGGGTCGATGTCGAGCGCCCTGAGGTTATTACATGAGTACCGTGGCTGTATTACGCCTGCCGCTGGCGGTGGATTTGAGTGGTTTCGTCAAGCTGCTGCAACGCATGCAAGTGCCCCATCGCGTCAGCGAAGAAGCTGGCGAGCAGGTGCTTTGGGTACCCGATTCCATCAGCGAAGACGTGAAGGTTTTGTACCAGCGCTTTCCGGCCGGTGACCCGGACCAGCAACTGGATATTCCGGCGCAGGCGGCGACGGCCAAGCGTCCGGGGTTTTTTCAGCAGTTGCGCCACAGCCCGGTGACCGGACTTATCCTGCTGCTGAGCATCATCGTCGGCGCCGTCACGCTGTTGGGTGAAAACCTGCAAGCCATGAGCTGGCTGACGTTCCTGCCGTTCAGTGTGTCGGGTGAGTACCTGCACTTCACGTCGCTGGCCGACAGCCTTGCATCGGGGCAGTGGTGGCGGTTGGTCACGCCGATGCTGATCCACTTCGGCATCCTGCACCTGGCCATGAACGGCATGTGGTACTGGGAACTGGGGCGGCGCATCGAGCTGCGCCAGGGCAGTATCAACCTGCTGGGCCTGACCCTGTTGTTCAGCCTGGTGTCGAACTACGCTCAATACTCTTTTGGTGGTCCTGGCCTGTTTGGCGGGTTGTCCGGGGTGCTGTACGGCTTGCTCGGGCATTGCTGGATCTATCAGTTGTTGTCGCCGAACCCGGCGTATCGCCTGCCTCGCGGGGTGTTGGTGATGATGCTGGTGTGGCTGGTGCTGTGCCTGTCGGGCCTGGTTTCGATGATCGGTTTCGGCGAAATCGCCAACGCGGCCCACGTGGGTGGCCTGGTGATGGGTTGCCTGACCGGTTTATTGGGTGGCTTGTACAGTCGCCGCAAAATGTCTCCTATTTAGTTAAGGAAGAGTCTTATGTCCTCTTTTGTCGAAATGATCGAAAACATCACCCCGGACATCTACGAGAGCCTCAAGCTCGCCGTGGAAATCGGCAAGTGGTCCGATGGCCGCAAGCTCACCGCCGAGCAGCGTGAATTGTCGTTGCAGGCAGTGATCGCCTGGGAACTGCAGAACCTGCCGGAAGACCAGCGCACCGGCTACATGGGCCCGCAGGAATGCGCCTCGAAGTCGGCGCCGGTGCCGAACATCCTGTTCAAGTCGGATGCCATCCATTGATTGAGATTGGCCGTGGTGCAGTCAGCAAGATGTCGGCGCAGTTGGGTGAGCCGACCGTTCAATACGCGTTTCGCCTGGGCGACATCGAGGTGCCGGTCAACCCGTTGATTGGCACCACCGTGCGCCTGGAATACCTCGGTGCGATCCATTGCACCCATTGCGGTCGCAAGACCAAGACCAGTTTCAGCCAGGGTTACTGCTACCCGTGCATGACCAAACTGGCCCAGTGCGACCTGTGCATCATGAGCCCCGAGCGTTGCCATTACGACGCAGGCACTTGCCGCGATCCGGCCTGGGGTGAAAAATTCTGCATGACCGATCACGTGGTGTACCTGGCGAATTCGTCGGGGATCAAAGTCGGCATTACCCGCGCCAGCCAGCTGCCTACCCGCTGGCTGGACCAGGGCGCAAGCCAGGCGCTGCCGATCATGCGGGTTGCCACGCGCCAGCAGTCGGGCTTCGTCGAAGATCTGTTCCGCAGCCAGGTGGCCGACAAGACCAACTGGCGCGCGCTGCTCAAGGGCGACGCCCAGACGGTAAATCTTGCGCAGGTGCGGGACGAACTGTTCGCCAGCTGTGCCGAGGGTTTGCTCGGTTTACAGGAACGCTTTGGCTTGCAAGCCATCCAACCGGTGACCGACATCGAACCGATCGAAATCCGTTACCCGATCGAGCAGTATCCGACCAAGATTGTCAGCTTCAACCTGGACAAGAACCCGATTGCCGAAGGCACGCTGATGGGGATCAAGGGCCAATACCTGATCTTCGACACCGGCGTGATCAACATTCGTAAATACACGGCCTACCAGCTCGCCGTGCATCAGTAGAAGGACGACAGACATGCGCACCGAACAGCCGAAGATGATTTACCTGAAGGACTATCAGGCGCCGGACTACCTGATCGACGAGACGCACCTGACCTTCGAGTTGTTCGAGGACCATAGCCTGGTCCACGCGCAGCTGGTGATGCGCCGCAACCCCGAGCGCGGCACCGGCCTGCCGCCGCTGGTGCTCGACGGGCAGCAGTTGGAGCTGGTGTCGGTAAACCTGGCCGACCAGGAACTGACCGACGCCGATTACCAGTTGAGCGACAGCCACCTGATCGTGCACCCCACCAGCGCAACCTTCACCCTCGACACCACGGTGAAGATCCACCCGGAAACCAACACCGCCCTGGAAGGCCTGTACAAATCCGGCGGCATGTTCTGCACACAGTGCGAGGCCGAAGGTTTCCGCAAGATCACTTATTACCTCGACCGCCCGGACGTGATGAGCGTGTTCACCACCACGGTGATCGCCGAGCAACACAGTTACCCGGTGCTGCTGTCCAACGGCAACCCGATTGCTTCCGGCCCTGGCGAAGACGGCCGGCACTGGGCGACTTGGGAAGACCCGTTCAAGAAACCGGCTTACCTGTTCGCACTGGTGGCCGGTGATTTGTGGTGCGTCGAAGACACCTTCACCACAATGACCGAGCGCACCGTGGCGCTGCGTATCTATGTCGAGCCGGAAAACATCGACAAGTGCCAGCACGCCATGAACAGCTTGAAGAAGTCCATGCGCTGGGACGAAGAAGCCTATGGCCGTGAGTACGACCTCGATATCTTCATGATCGTCGCGGTCAACGACTTCAACATGGGCGCGATGGAGAACAAGGGCCTCAACATCTTCAACTCCAGCGCCGTGCTGGCCCGCGCCGAAACCGCTACCGACGCCGCGCACCAGCGTGTCGAGGCGATTGTCGCCCACGAGTACTTCCACAACTGGTCGGGCAACCGCGTGACCTGCCGCGACTGGTTCCAGCTGTCGCTGAAGGAAGGCTTCACGGTGTTCCGTGATTCGCAGTTCTCTGCCGACATGAACTCGGCGACGGTCAAGCGTATCCAGGACGTCGCCTACCTGCGCACGCACCAGTTCGCCGAAGATGCTGGGCCGATGGCCCACGCGGTACGCCCGGACGGCTTTATCGAAATCTCCAACTTCTACACCCTGACCGTGTACGAAAAGGGCTCGGAAGTGGTTCGCATGATCCAGACCTTGCTCGGCGCCGAAGGCTTCCGCAAGGGCAGCGACCTGTACTTCGAACGCCACGACGGCCAGGCTGTGACCTGCGACGACTTTATCAAGGCCATGGAAGACGCCAACGGCGCCGACCTGACCCAGTTCAAGCGCTGGTACAGCCAAGCCGGTACACCACGCCTGGTGGTGAGCGAGTCCTACGACGCGGCGGCTAAAACCTACAGCCTGAGCTTCCGTCAAAGCTGCCCGGAAACCCCGGACAAAGTAGAGAAACTGCCGTTCGTGATTCCGGTTGAACTGGGCCTGCTGGACGGCAAGGGCGCGGGTATCGCCTTGCGCCTGGCCGGTGAAGCTGCGGCGGGCGCCACGTCCCGGGTGATCTCGGTGACCGAAGCCGAGCAGACCTTTACCTTTGTCGACATTGCCGAACATCCGCTGCCGTCTCTGCTGCGTGGCTTCTCGGCGCCGGTGAAGCTGAGCTTCCCGTACAACCGCGACCAGTTGATGTTCCTGATGCAGCACGACAGCGATGGTTTCAATCGCTGGGACGCCGGCCAGCAGCTGTCGGTGCAGGTGTTGCAGGAGCTGATTGGCCAGCATCAGCAGGGCAAGGCGCTGGTATTGGATCAACGCCTGATCACGGCGCTGCGCACTGTGCTCTGCGACCAGAGCCTGGACCAGGCGATGGTTGCCGAGATGCTCTCGCTGCCGAGCGAAGCCTACCTGACTGAAATCAGCGAAGTGGCGGATGTCGACGCCATCCACGCGGCCCGCGAGTTCGCCCGCAAGCAATTGGCCGATAACCTGTTCGAAGGTTTGTGGCTGCGCTACCAGGCCAATCGCGACCTGTCGAAGAAAACCCCGTACGTCGCCGAGGCGGAACACTTTGCCCGTCGCGCCTTGCAGAACATCGCGCTGTCTTACCTGATGCTCAGCGGCAAGCCGGAAGTGTTGGCGGCAACCCTTGAGCAGTTCGACGCGTGCGACAACATGACCGAGCGCCTGACGGCGTTGGCGGTGTTGGTCAACTCGCCGTTCGAAGAAGAGAAGGCCAAGGCCCTCGCGGTGTTTGCCGAGAACTTCAAGGACAACCCGCTGGTCATGGACCAGTGGTTCAGCGTGCAGGCGGGCAGTGGTTTGCCGGGCGCGCTGGAGCGGGTCAAGACGTTGATGCAGCACCCGGCGTTCAACATCAAGAACCCGAACAAGGTGCGCGCACTGGTAGGTGCGTTTGCCGGACAGAACCTGATCAACTTCCACGCGGCGGATGGTTCCGGTTATCGGTTCCTGGCGGATTTGGTGATCCAGTTGAATGGCTTCAACCCGCAGATAGCGTCGCGGCAGTTGGCGCCGTTGACCCGCTGGCGCAAGTACGACAGCGCGCGGCAGGCGCTTATGAAAGGTGAACTGGAGCGGATTCGCGCTTCGGGCGAGCTGTCCAGCGATGTGTTTGAGGTGGTGAGCAAAAGCCTTGCGTAACTGAGGCTGAGTACTGCATCTGTGGCGAGGGAGCTTGCTCCCGCTGGAGTGCGCAGCGCTCCC
>NZ_JAXCIS010000148.1:0-50899 GCF_034044025.1 Pseudomonas sp. SED1 | reverse complement strand
CAGCCGTTACTCAGGCTGCGGGGCTTGAAATCCGCGGTGGGCTTCAGGCTCCTGGCGAATCATCCGCTTCATCTTCCGTTCAAACGCCCAGGTCAGGCTGACTGCCGCGCACGCCAGGCCCAGGGCCAGGCCCCACCACACGCCGGTCGGCCCCCAGCCGAGGTTGAACGCCATCAGCCAGGCGGCCGGTGCGCCGATCAGCCAATAGCAACCCAACCCGACCAGGAACGTGGTCTTGGCATCCTTGAGCCCGCGAATGCAGCCCATGGCGATGGTCTGCACGCCGTCGAACAGCTCAAACCAAGCGGCCACCGCCAGCAGGCTGACCGCGAGGTTGATCACGTCGCGAAACGCCGGGTCATTCTGGTCGAGGAACAAGCTGATCAACTGGTGCGAGAACAACCACAACACCGCTGCAAAGCCCAGCATCACCAATGCGCCAAAGCCGATGCCAACCCGTCCGGCCAGCCGTGCTTCCAGCAGATTCCCGGCCCCGTAATGCTGGCCGATGCGCATGGTGATCGCGTAAGACATGCCCGCCGGCACCATGAACGCCACCGACACAATCTGCAGGGCAATCTGGTGCGAGGCCAATTGCGTGCTGCCCATGGTGCCCATGCACAGCGCCGCGAACGCAAACAGCCCGACTTCCACCGCATAGGTGCCACCAATCGGCAGGCCAAGGCGCCACAGTTCCCGCAGGTAATGCAGGTTGGGCCGCAGCAGGCCCTTGCGCAGCGGATAGGCGTCGTAGGCGCGGTTGTATTTGATGTACCAGATCAGCGCCAGGGCCATGCAGTTGGCGACGATGGCCGTGACCAGGCCAATGCCCACCAGCCCAAGTTTCGGCAGGCCGAACATGCCTTCAATCAACGCGTGGTTGAGCAGGTAGTTGATCACCGTGCCGCCCAGGCTGATAACCATCACCGGCGTGGCCTTGCCGATGGCGCTGGTGAAGCCGCGCAGGGCCATGAACGTCAGGTAGCCGGGCAGGGCGAACGGCAGGATAGTCAGGAACTGGCCGGCCGACGCGACGTTGGTTTCGGTCTGGCCGAACATCAGCAGCACTGGCTTGAGGTTCCACAGCAACAAGCCGGCCACCAGCGCCATCAACCAGGCCAGCCACAGCCCAGCCTGGGTCAGCCGGGTGGCGCCTTCAATGTCGCCCGCGCCCTGGCGGATCGCGACCAGCGTGCCCACGGCGGCGATCACGCCGATGCAGAAAATCGACACGAACGAATAGCTCGCCGCACCCAGGCCACCGCCGGCCAGGGCCTCGGGGCTCAGGCGGGCCATCATCAGGGTGTCGGTCAGCACCATCAGCATGTGGGCCAACTGTGAGGCAATCAACGGCCCTGACAGCCGCAGAATGGCCCAGAGTTCGGTACGTGCCGGATGCTGCATGATCATCACGCTCAAAAAGTCAGGGAAGGGTGGAAGGGTTGATTCTCGGCGCTCACAGCGCGTTGCACAAAGGGATAAATCCGATGGCACGCATGATTAAAACTCATGCCTGAATGATTCTGGTAGGGTTTCGAGATTGCGCCGTCGGAGCTTTCGCCATGTCTCGTCGTCTTCCTCCTCTTTACGCCTTGCGCGCGTTTGAAGCCGCATCCCGCTACAACTCGTTCACCCGGGCGGCGGAAGAGTTGTCGATCACCCAAAGCGCGGTGAGCCGGCACATTCGTACCCTGGAAGAGCACTTCGCCTGCCGCCTGTTCCAACGCAGCGGCCGCACCTTGCAGCTCACCGAGGCGGCGCGCCTGTTGCTGCCGGGCGTGCGCGAAGGCTTCGCGGCCCTGGAACGCGCCTGTCACACGTTGAACGCAGAGGACGACATCCTGCGCATGAAGGCGCCCTCCACCCTGACCATGCGCTGGCTGCTGGCGCGGCTCAGTCGCTTCCGGCATTTGCAGCCGGGCAATGAAGTGCAACTGACCAGCGCCTGGATGAGCATCGATGAAGTGGACTTCAACCAGGAGCCGTTCGATTGCGCCGTGTTACTGAGCAATGGCCATTTCCCGCCGGACTGGGAAGCCAGTTACCTGTTTCCTGAGCTGTTGATTCCGGTGGGCGCCCCCAACCTGTTGAGCGACGGGCCCTGGGATGTCACACGGCTGGCTACCGCCGAGTTGCTGCATCCGACACCCGACCGGCGTGACTGGCGCTATTGGCTGGAGCGCATGGGGTTGTCATCCCAGGTATCGCTCAAGGGCGGGCAGGTGTTCGACACATTGGAGCTGGGCATGATCGCTGCCGCGCGGGGTTACGGCGTTTCCATGGGCGACCTGCTGATGGTGGCCGAAGACGTTGCCCAAGGCCGCCTGAGCCTGCCATGGCCAACCGCCGTGGCCAGTGGGGAAAGTTACTATCTGGTGTGGCCGAAAACCCGACCCGGTGGTGAGCGTTTGCGCCGGCTGGCGGACTTTCTCCAGGGTGAGGTCCAGGCGATGGAATTGCCCGAGGTAGAGCGGCTGGATTGAGCGGATTGCACATTTGCGAGCAATCGTTTGCGTGATACCCCTGTGATTCGCTCAAGTATTGAGCCTGCCCGCCGAAGTAGGGTTGTTGGAACTACCGTTCTACAACGTTTCCCCTATTAGAATTTTGCCGAGCAGCGCTATGAGATCAGGATGATCCTGGCCTCGGCCAGGAGCCTTCATGTCTCAACCTCGCGCCCGGATCGCCTCTCAACTGGGGCTTGCCCTCGCCGTGATACTGGCTGTCGTCATCAGCGGCAGCACGGTGTTCGCCTTGCGTTCGCTGGACTCAGCCAACCTCGACACCCGCGAGGAGCATCTGGCCAGCGAGGCTCGCTTGCTGGCCGACCAACTCAATACCTTCCACAGCACCTTGCGCGAGAGCACTCAGCGTTTGAGCGGGCTGTTTGAAAAGCGCTTCAGCGCCGGCTTGAGCACGCGTCCTGAACAACCGGTGACGGTGGCGGGCGTGCAGACCCCGGGCCTTTACCTGGGCGAGGAAGTGCTCAACAACAATTTCGCTGAAGTTGATGAGTTCAAGCAGATGTCCGGCGGCGTGGCGACCGTATTCGTACGCAGCGGCGAGGACTTTATCCGCGTCAGCACGTCCCTGACCAAGCAGGACGGCAGCCGCGCCATCGGTACGGCGCTGGATCATCAGCACCCGGCCTATCAACGCTTGCTCGGCGGGCAGGGCTATGTCGGCCGCGCGGTGTTGTTTGATCGCTCCTACATGACCCAGTACAGCCCGGTGCGTGATGCCAGCGGCAAAGTGATTGCGGTGCTGTTTGTCGGCTTCGACTACACCGATGCGCAGAACGCCCAGTTCGACAACCTCAAGCGCTTCCGCATCGGCCAGACCGGTTCCCTGGCGCTGCTGGACGAACAGAAGCACTGGCTGGTCCCACCAGCTGGGGTGCAGGCATTGGATCAGTCGATTCCGGTCATGCTCGACCTGGCCGCCAAACCTGGAAAAGGCCGTTTCTGGAGCGACAAGAACGAAGACTTCTACAGCGTCGCGGTGCCGTTTGAAGGCGGCCCGTGGTCGGTGGTGGCGAGCATGCCGAAAGCCGAAATTCGCGCGGTGACCTGGTCGGTGGGGATTCGCCTGGCGATCGGCAGTTTGCTCGCGATGCTGCTGGCGGTGGGCGCGGCGGTCTGGCTGCTGCGCAGCAAATTGCAGCCGTTGGGCGACCTGGTGCGTCAGGCTGAAGCCCTGGGCGCCGGTGATTTGAGCGTGCGCTTGAACGTTTCCAGCCATGATGAAATCGGCCAGCTAGCCCGCAGTTTCAACCAGATGGGCGAAGCCCTGTCGACCATGGTGTCGCATATCCGCAAGGCGGCAGAAGACGTGAACAGCCGCGCCCAGGCGCTGTCGGGTTTGTCCGGCGGTGCGTACGAAGGCATGGAGCAACAGTCCGGCGAAATCACCAGCATGGCCGGCGCGGTAGAAGAGTTCAGCGCCACCTCGCTGAACATCGCCGACAACATGGGCAACACCGAGCGCCTGGCCCAGGACAACGCCCAGCAAACCAAGATCGGCCGCACCTCGATGCAAGAAGCGTCGTCGTCCCTGGAACACATCGCCACCGCGCTGAACAGCACGGCCACGGTGATCAATACCTTGGGCCAGCGCTCCCAGGAAATCGGCGGGATCGTCGGTGTGATCACCGCGATTGCCGAACAGACCAACCTGCTGGCGCTCAACGCCGCCATCGAAGCGGCGCGGGCCGGTGAGCAAGGGCGCGGGTTTGCGGTGGTGGCCGATGAAGTGCGCAACCTCGCGTCGCGCACCCGTCAAGCCACGGATGAGATTTCCGGAATGATCCAGAGCATCCAGCAGGAAACCGGCAACGCCATCAGCACCATGGAACAAGGCAACGTGCTGATGCAGGAAGGCCTGGCACGCAATGCTGACGTGGCATCAGCCTTGGCGCGGATCGACGAGCAAAGCCGCTCGGCGGGCCAGCAGTTTGCGGCGATTACCACCGCTACCCAGGAGCAGAGCAGCACCGCGACCTTGCTTAGCAGCAACTTGCAGAGCATCGCCCTGGCCAACAGCGAGCAGCGTGAAGTGGTGTCGAACCTGGCGATTACCGCCAAGGAACTGGAGACCCTGGCGGCGGGCTTGCGGCATGAGGTGGACCGTTTTCGTTGATTGACTGTTCGGGCCGCATCGCGGGCAAGCCCGCTCCCACAGTTGACCGTGTTCAATTGAAGAAATCGGTTCAATGTGGGAGCCGGGCTTGCCCGCGATGACGGACGATTCGACGCCTCAAACGTCGGATCGGTCGCCCAGCCCCGGGTCCACACGCTTGCCAATGTCCTTGAGTCGCGCCAGTTGGTCGACCATCCCTGGCGCTTCATCCAGGCTGCTGACAAAGGTCCACAGGTAAGTCATCACCGCATACACGTGGCCGGCCTTGACTGCCGGCGACAGCGCCAACTGGCTGATCGCAACCACAAACAGCAGTGCCGCCAGCGTGCCGATAAACAGGAACGCTGCGGCCTCGCGGTCCGACAGCCAGATGCGCAGGCGTGACAGCACCTGGTAGTGCCGCTGCAAGGTCTGCGCGCCGACCTTTTCCACCAGGCCGATTTCCTTTTCCAGGCGGTCATTCAAACGCTCATGCAGCTCCTGATTGCGCCGGGCAAAACGTGGCAACAAGGTCGTGCAGAGCACCAGCGCGGTCAGGCACGCCAGGCCGATCCACGGCTCGATCACCAACAGCATCACTGCCGCACCGACGATCGACACCAGCGCCGTCGCGATGATTGGCACGTGTTTTTCGAAGAAATCCACAAAGTCTCGCGCCAACACCACCCGCGCCGCCGCCCGTGAGGTGCTGTGGTTTTGCAGGCGCTGGTTGAGAATCACCGGCACCGCGAGATCGGCGTAGATGCGGGTGAAGGTGCGCGTGTCCAGCGCCCGTCGCGCCGCCCCGACCACCCAGAACGCCAGCACCACGGCGGCGTAGAACAGCGCGCTGCCGGCGTCGCCGCGGATAATTGAGTCCACCGCGAACCCGGCAAACAGCGGGTAGGCCAGCAGCAACGCGTTCTCCAGCGCCACCAGCGACAAGGTGCAGAACAGTTTCCCGGGATAGGCCCTGGCGATCGCCTTGAGGGTTTGGCTGGCGGATTGTTGCCCGATCTTGTTGCTTTCTTCGATCAGAATCTGCGGTGTTACGGATGACATGGGGTGCACCAAGGGTGAGATAAGCGCTAGTATTGAGCGACTGCTCAAGTATCCTTGAGCGACCGCTCAAAAAGCAAGTGCCGTCGATCTGCCGGTGCCTGAAGGAAAAGCCTCATGTCGCGTATCGACCGTAAAGACCAGATTATCGCTGCCGCCTTGGAGCTGTTTCGCAGCAAAGGCTTCGCCGATGTCTCCACCCGCGATCTGGCGGAGCATGCCGGGCTGTCCCGCAGCCATGTCTATCACTACTTCAGCGACTGGAAAGACCTGCGCCGCGAAGCCTTTGTGCGGTTTGCCAACGAGCAACTGGACGAGGTGCGGGTGCCGTTGGAAGGTCTGCCGCCGCTGCAAGCGCTCGAAGGTTTCCTGCGTGACTGCTTGCCCTCCACGGCAGACGCCGGCTGGGCGCTGTGGCTGGATGCCTGGGATGAAGCCATGCATGACGAGCCACTGGCCCAGGCTTACCTGGTGATCAACGCCCAATGGCAGGCCATGCTCGCCGAGATCATTGAGCAAGGTGTGGCGGCCAAGGTGTTCCGCTGTGAGTCGCCCAAACGCGCGGCGCGGCAGTTGTTCGCCGTCGCCATGGGCTATGCCGATGACTTGATGCTCAAACCCTCCGTTGAATCCGCTGAAGCGGTAATGGATGAGGTGATGGAAGTGGCGGGGCTGCTCCTGGCGTTGCCTAAGAAGCGCTAGCCGGCCGGTACTGCAAGGCTTCCGCCAGATGATGGCGAGCGATGGCCTCCACCTGTTCCAAGTCGGCCAGGGTGCGCGCGACCTTGAGCAAGCGATGGGCTGCCCGCAATGACAGTGTCAGTCGTTCGCACGCGCTCTCCAGCCAGCCTTCATCGGCCTTCGCCAGTTTGCAGTGCTGGCGTAGCCCCGGCAGGTCGAGAAAAGCATTGGCGCAGCCCTGGCGCCGTTGTTGGCGTTCCCGGGCCTCGGCGACGAGCATGGAAGCGCTGGCGGTATCGTCACCTGACTGTTTGCCGGGGTTCAGCGCGGTGCTTTCCCGGGCGACGGTCACGTGCAGGTCGATCCGGTCCAGCAGCGGACCCGAGAGCTTGTTGCGATAGCGCTGGATCTGCTCCGGCGTACATCGACAGCGCCCGCTCGGCTCGCCCACATAGCCGCAAGGGCATGGATTCATGGCCGCCACCAACTGAAAGCGCGCCGGGAAACTCACCCGGTCGCGGGCGCGGGAAATCACGATATGCCCGGATTCCAGCGGCTCACGCAGCACCTCTAGTACCTTGCGATCAAACTCCGGCAGCTCGTCGAGAAACAACACACCATGATGGGCGAGGGTGATTTCACCCGGCTGCGGTTTCGAGCCACCGCCCACCAGCGCTGGACCGGATGCCGAATGGTGCGGCTGGCGAAACGGCCGGTGTGGCCAATGGCTCAGCGGCGCCAGGCTGACCACCGACTGAATCGCCGCCACCTCCAGCGCTTCCTGCTCACTCAAGGGCGGCAACAACCCCGGCAGACGGCTGGCCAGCAAGGTTTTGCCCGTTCCCGGTGGCCCGCTGAGCAACAGGTTGTGGGCACCCGCCGCAGCGATCAGCAGCGCGCGTTTGGCTGCGAGCTGGCCTTGGACTTCACTCAAGTCCGGGTAGGGTTTGTTCAGGTACATCAGGCCACTGGAAACGAAGGGCTCGATCGGCACGTGACCGTTCAGGTGCGCCACCACTTGCAGCAGATGATCCACCGCAATCACCTTCAACCCCGAGGCCAGGCACGCCTCTTCCGCATTGGCCCGAGGCACGATCAACGTGCGCCCGACCTTGCGCGCCGCCAGGGCTGCCGGCAACACACCTTTCACCGCCCGCACCTCGCCGGACAGCGCCAGCTCGCCCAGGCATTCCACGTTGTCGAGGGTCAGCGTCGGCACCTGCACACTGGCGGCAAGAATCCCCAAGGCAATCGCCAAATCAAACCGCCCGCCGTCTTTGGGCAAGTCGGCAGGCGCGAGGTTTAGGGTAATGCGCCGGGACGGGTATTGCAGCGCAGAGTTGAGAATGGCGCTGCGCACGCGGTCTTTGCTTTCCTTGACGGCGGTTTCCGGCAGGCCTACCAGCGTCAGCGAAGGCAAGCCGTTGGCCATGTGCACCTCGACAGTGACGGCGGGGGCTTCAACGCCAATCTGGGCGCGGCTGTGGACGATGGCGAGGGACATGCTCGTTCCTTGAAATGAGTGGCCGCTTCCTGCGGTTTTTCAAGGGTAGTTCAGCGCTGGCGCAACGCAGCGGCGAGGTTTTACAGAACGTATCGGGCTACTGGCTGGGTGGCGGCACGCACAAGAACTCCTTCGCCAACGTCAACCACGCCTGCGCCGCAAACGACAGCTTGCACTGCCTACGCCACGCCAGCATCAGCCGCCAGTTCAGGGCCGGCGATTGTATTTCCGCGATGCTGAATTGGCTGGCGTCGAGGGTGTCGCAGAACGCCCGGGGCAGCAGGGTGATGCCCACGCCCAGGCGCACCAGGGAGGCGATAAAGTCCCATTGGCTGCTGCGGCCACTGATACGCGGCTCAAAACCGGCCAGGGCGCAGGCATCGAGTACAAATTGGTTAAGGGTGAAGGTGTCATCGTAAAAGATGAATTCGCAGGCTTGCAGCTCGCTCAGTTCAACTGAGCTGCGCCCCTGCCAGGGCGAGTCATGGGGCGCGAGCAGGCACAGTGGCGATTCGAACAAGGGCATGGATTCAAATTCGGACCAGATGTCCGCCACGCGCGGCGAGTCCAGGATGGTGCCGAACTCCAGGGTGCCTTGGCGCAGGTCCTGGATGGTGATGTTGCCGCCGCTTTCGAACAGTTTCAGTTCGATTTTCGGATAACGGGCGTGATACGCCGCAAAGATCGGCGCCAATGCGAGGTGGGTGGAGGGCGAAAGCCCCATGCGCAGGGCGCCGCGCTCGACCTGCTGGAGGTCTTGCAACTCCACGTTCATCTCATCGTGCAGCGCGATCATTTCCCTGGCGCGCTTGAGCACAATTTCCCCGGCGTCCGTCAGGGTGAAGCGTTTTCCCATACGGTCCAGCAGCTTCAGCCCAAGGCTCGCCTCCAGTTGCTGCACCATTTTGCTGACCGTTGGCTGGGTCAGGTGCAGCTTCACTGCGGCCTTGGTGAAGCTCTGCTGGTCCACGACTTCTACGAAATAACGAAGCGCCCTGATGTCCATCTTGCATTCCAATTTCGCATGGTTTTCATAAGATTAATTCATTATATCTTTAAAAAATGGCTGGATAAGATTTGTTACATCTGTTCCCAGCCAGCGTACCCGGTGATGCCGTAAGGGCCTTGCCAGACGCTTCCATGGCCAGATTTCTCGCAGTGTATGAATCAAAGGCAACGCTATTTCTGGAGAGCAATTGTGCTTAACAAAACGCGTCATTCTTTTTCCGGTTCTGATGAGATGTCTCAGGGAGCGCGCTTCGTTAAGGAGTTGCTGGTGCAGGCGCAGATCGAGGTCAACGGGCCGTCGGCTGCGGATATGCAGCTGTACCACGGTGGCACGTTCGACCTGGCCCTGGCCAAAGGCAACCTTGGTCTTGGCGAGGATTACATGGATGGCGGTTGGGACGCCGAGGCGCTGGATGAGTTTTTCTACCGGCTTATGCGTTCCGGGGTGATCGACCAGGCCAACCCGGCCACCTTGTTGTTTCACGCGTTCAGCTCCCGGTGGTTGAACCTGCAAAACAAGAAACGCGCCTGGCAAGTCGGCGAGGCGCATTACGACCTTGGCAATGAGTTCTACGCGCGCATGCTCGACTCGCGCATGACGTACACCTGTGGCTACTGGAAAGACGCCACCACCCTGGAGCAGGCGCAGTTCGCCAAGCTGGACCTGATCTGTAAAAAGCTCGGACTCAAGCCGGGCATGCGCGTGCTGGATATCGGCTGTGGCTGGGGCAGTTTCATGAGCCATGCTGCCGAGCACTATGGTGTCGAGTGCGTTGGCGTGACCATTTCCAAAGAGCAGGCGGAGTGGGGCCGCGCCAAGTATTCACATCTGCCGATCGAGTTTCGTCTGCAGGACTATCGGGATATCGACGAGCAGTTCGACCATATCGCCAGCGTCGGCATGTTTGAGCATGTGGGCCGCAAGAACCATCGGGCGTATATGGAGGTAGCCAACCGCTGCCTGAAGGACGATGGGCTGTTCCTGTTGCACACCATCGGCAAGAACCAGCGCAACAGCACGCCGGATCCGTGGATCGACAAATACATCTTTCCCAACGGGGATTTGCCCTCGATCGGGCAGATTGGCGACGCCATGGACGGGTTGTTTGTTGCCGAGGATTTGCACAACTTTGGCGCCGACTACGACAAGACGCTGATGGCCTGGTGCGAAAACTTCGAACGGGCGTGGCCGGATTTTGCCGAAACCTTCGGGCGGCGTTTCTACCGGATGTGGCGCTATTACCTGCTGTCGTGTGCAGGGGCGTTTCGCGCGCGGGATATCCAGTTGTGGCAGTGGGTATTGTCGAAGAAGGGGGTTGTCGGCGGGTATCAGCGGGTGAGCTGAAGGTTACAACGGTTTAGCGGGGACAGGCGAAACCTGCCCCGGTTGGGCCGGTTTATTCGGCGGCCGATGTCAATCGCGCTTCCAGTTCCGCCACCTTGGCCTCAAGGCTTTCCAATCGCGCCCGAGTGCGCGCCAACACCACCATCTGGCTATCAAACTCTTCCCGGCTTACCAGGTCCAGCTTGCTGAAACCGCTTTGCAGCAGCGCTTTGAACTGGCTTTCAATTTCATTGCGCGGCAGCGGCGTGTCGCTGCTGAACAGGCGGGAGGCGTGGCCGCTCAGGGCGTCGAGGAGGTCTTTGGGCGCGAGCATGGGAAATCGTCCGGAAAATCTGTTGGCCGGCAGTGTATCACGCAGCGTCTATAGTCATTTCCAGCAGCGGCGGCGCACGCTTTTCGCGCATGGGGACGGGCGGTCGCGCACCGTTTTCGTGCGTATCTTCGCCGTCGTAGCGCCCGGTAGGTGGGCGCGAGCGAACAAAGGACTGATTTCAGTGATTTTTACGGAGCTGGCAAGCTTTCTGCTTAGACGATCATGACCCATGCACTGATGCAGTCGCTGTGACGATGCAGTGCGCCGACGGAGCGGGGTAGGTTTCGTCACCAGTGGTTAGCGAGCGTCGCAATGGCAAATGCCAAGGCGACGAAGCGTTACAAAGCCAGGCACTGCGCTTAGACTTGAGACGGGTTTGTTTTCCTGGGGCAAGTCCACCAATTCGGGAGAGAGTTTTCATGAAGCTAGTCACTGCCATCATCAAGCCGTTCAAGTTGGACGATGTACGCGAGTCACTGTCCGAGATCGGCGTGCAGGGCATTACCGTTACTGAGGTCAAAGGCTTCGGTCGGCAGAAGGGTCACACCGAGCTGTATCGCGGCGCGGAATACGTGGTCGATTTCCTGCCAAAGGTGAAGATTGATGTCGCCATTGACGACAAGGATCTTGACCGGGTTATCGAGGCGATAACCAAGGCCGCCAACACCGGCAAGATCGGTGACGGCAAGATCTTCGTGGTCAATCTGGAACAGGCTATTCGCATCCGTACCGGCGAAACCGATACCGACGCAATCTAAGCCGCCAAACCCCAACGCCCCAGGAGAAAACAATATGACTCTGCGTAAATTCGCAGGGCTCGGAGCCCTGTTGTCCATCGTAATGCCAAGCCTGGCCATGGCGGCAGACGAAGTGGCTGCTCCAGTCCTCAATTCCGGCGACACCGCTTGGATGCTCACATCCACTGCGTTGGTGCTGTTCATGACCATTCCAGGCCTGGCGCTGTTCTACGGCGGCATGGTTCGCTCCAAAAACATTCTTTCCGTGATGATGCAGTGTTTCGCCATCACTGGCTTGATCACCATCCTGTGGTTCGTCTACGGCTACAGCATGGCGTTCGACACCACCGGGATGGAAGCAGGCGTCGTCAACTTCAACTCGTTTGTGGGTGGCTTGTCCAAACTGTTCCTCTCGGGTGTGACCCCGGCCAGCATCACCGGCCCGGCGGCGTTGTTCCCTGAAGCCGTGTTTGTGACCTTCCAGATGACCTTCGCGATCATCACCCCGGCGCTGATCGTCGGTGCGTTCGCCGAGCGTATGAAGTTCTCCGCGATGCTGATCTTCATGGGCGTCTGGTTCACTCTGGTCTACGCACCGATTGCCCACATGGTGTGGGGCGGTCCGGGTTCGTTGCTGGGCGACTGGGGCGTGCTGGACTTCGCAGGCGGCACCGTGGTGCATATCAACGCCGGTGTGGCTGGCCTGGTGGCGTGCATCGTGCTCGGCAAGCGTAAAGGCTTCCCGACTACCCCAATGGCACCTCACAACCTCGGTTACACCCTGGTGGGCGCGGCCATGCTGTGGGTTGGCTGGTTCGGCTTCAACGCTGGCTCCGCTGCTGCGGCCAACGGCACTGCCGGTATGGCGATGCTGGTGACCCAGATCGCTACCGCGGCTGCTGCGCTGGGCTGGATGTTCGCCGAGTGGGTCACTCACGGTAAGCCAAGCGCTCTGGGCATCGCCTCGGGTGTGGTCGCTGGCCTGGTGGCAATCACTCCAGCCGCTGGCACCGTGGGCCCGATGGGCGCCCTGGTGATCGGCCTGGTTGCCGGTGTGATCTGCTTCTTCTGCGCCACCAGCCTCAAGCGCAAGCTGGGCTACGACGACTCCCTGGACGCGTTCGGCGTTCATGGTATCGGCGGTATCGTGGGTGCGATCCTCACGGGTGTGTTCGCAGCCCCTGCACTGGGCGGCTTCGGCACTGTGACTGACGTGGCGGCGCAGGTCTGGATTCAGGCCAAGGGTGTCGGCTTCACCGTCATTTACACCGCTGTCGTGACCTTCATCATCCTCAAGGTGCTGGACATGGTGATGGGCCTGCGGGTGACCGAAGAAGAAGAGGCGGTTGGCCTCGACCTGGCACAACACAACGAGCGCGGCTACAACTTGTAAGTACGCGAAAAAAAGATGCCCGGCTTGCCGGGCATTTTTTTGCCCGGGGTTTGTCTGTGGCTAAAGGTGTATGGGTTTTTTGGCGACTTTGTGATGGGATCCACACCGCACTTTTCAGTGTGCGAATGTCTTACAGGCATGTAGGCGTATTCGGCACTTTGTTTTTTTCCTGAGCGCGCTAGAATGCGCGCCGATGTGCGGAGAACTGTATGTGGCAACAGACCCTGATAACCCTGCGGGCCAAGCCCCGGGGCTTTCATCTGGTGACGGACGAGTTGCTCGCCGGCCTGCCTGAATTGAAGGCCTGTCGGGTGGGACTGTTGCATTTGTGGCTGCAGCACACCTCGGCCTCGTTGACGGTCAACGAGAATGCCGACCCGGCGGTTCGCCGTGACTTCGAGCGTTTTTTCAATGCGCTGGTGCCGCAAGGCATGGCGGGATATGAACACAACGACGAAGGTCCGGATGACCTGCCTGCGCACTTCAAGGCCAGTCTCCTGGGCTGTCAGTTGAGTTTGCCGGTAAGGGCCGGCCGCTTGGCGATGGGGACCTGGCAAGGTGTTTATCTGGGCGAGCACCGTGATCATGGCGGTGCTCGTAAAGTCCTCGCCACCTTGCACGGTGATGGGGCATAAGCCACTGGTTATCCGGTGGATGTTGATTTTTTCCCGGCGGCCGTCGACAGGTGGCGAAGCTGGGCTATAACTAATCTGCTTTTCGCAAGTCATGAGGTAGAACATGAGCGACGATGATCTGGAAAACGACGACCTCGAAGTAGGCGACGACGAAACCGAAGAAGGTCTTGAGGCGGCTGCCGAAGACGTGGCTGACGACGACGGTGGCGACGATGCACCGGCCCCGGCAGCCAAGGGCAAGGCCAAGGCTGCGGTGTCGGTCGACGAACTGCCGAGCGTAGAAGCCAAGAACAAAGAGCGCGATGCGCTGGCCCGTGCGATGGAAGAATTCCTCGCTAAAGGCGGCAAAGTGCAGGAAGTCGAGGCTAACGTGGTGGCAGATCCGCCGAAGAAGCCTGATAACAAGTACGGCAGCCGGCCTATCTAAGGTCAGCTGTTCGCTTGCTGAAAAAGCCCGCCGTCGCTGCGGGCTTTTTCATGGGCGCTACAAAATGGTTAGGGCCAACACACATCTAAGGATGAAGAGCGTGTGTGGCGAGGGAGCTTGCTCCCGTTGGGGCGCGAAGCGGCCCCTGGTTGGGTCGACGCGTTCTTTCAGAAAGGCCGTCGTGGCTGGTTCAGGGGCCGCTTCGCAGCCCAGCGGGAGCAAGCTCCCTCGCCACAAAAGCCCTTCATCATCAGGTTACGCGTTCCAGCGGGCGAGGAGTGCTGGCAACTCGGTCAGGCTGCGAATCTCGGCATCCGGGCGTTTTTCTGCTTCCCAGGCCTTGCCCGCCGGGTTGAACCACACCGCCCGCAGTCCCGCCTGCTGCGCACCGGCAATGTCATCCCCCGGATGATCACCCACATGCACCGCCGCGCCCGGCTCTACGCCACCGCGCTGCAAGGCTTCCTGAAACAACCGCGCATCCGGTTTGGCGATACCAATGTCTTCAGCCCTCAGGGCAAAGTGAAAGTAATCTGCCAGCCCCACACGCTGAACATCGGCATTGCCGTTGGTAATCACCCCCAGCAGATAGTGCTGGCGTAGCGCGTGGAGCATCGGCTCGGCCTCGGGAAATACCGTGAGCTGGTGCCGGGCGTGGATGAACGCTTCAAAGCACACATCCGCCATCTGCGCCGCTTCCGGCAGCGGATACCCAGCCTCTTCGAAAGCATATTGCAGCACCTTGTGACGCAGCACGCTGATGCGGTATTTCAGCTCAGGATGCCGCTCCAGCACCTGTTGGCGCAGGCTGGCAAACTTCTCCAGGGGCAAGTCGCCCACCTTGGTGGCATGGGTCGCCAACCACTCGCGCATTGACGCCTCGGCGCTGACGATGACCGGCACGTTATCCCAGAGCGTATCGTCCAGGTCGAAGGTGATCAGCTTGATGCTCATGAGTCACTGCCCTTAATGCGTTTGGCCCGTGGATGGGCGCTGTCGTACACCGTTGCCAGGTGCTGGAAGTCCAGGTGGGTGTAGATCTGGGTGGTCTTGATGTCGGAGTGGCCAAGCAGTTCCTGCACCGCGCGCAGGTCCTGTGACGACTCCAGCAAGTGGCTGGCAAAGGAGTGCCGGAGCATGTGCGGGTGCAGGTTTTGCCCCAGCTCGCGCTCGCCGGCGGCCTTGACCCGTACCTGAATGGCCCGGGGCCCGAGGCGCCGGCCTTGCTGGCTGATAAACACCGCGTCATCCGCCGGGTTGGCCAGCGCACGCAGAGGCAGCCACAGCAGCAAGGCTTCGCGGGCCTTTTTGCCCACCGGCAACACGCGGGTCTTGCTGCCTTTGCCGAGCACTTGCACCAGGCCATCTGCCAGGTCCAGTTGATCGAGGTTAAGCCCGGTCAGTTCCGACAGGCGCAGGCCCGAGGAGTAGAACAGTTCGAGGATCGCCTGGTCGCGATGGGCCAAGAAGTCATCTTCCACCGCGCCGTCGAGCAATTGCAGGGCACGGTCGGTATCGAGGGTCTTGGGCAGGCGACGCTCGCCCTTGGGCGGCGCCAGGCCGTTGGCCGGGTCGTGGTCGCACAGGCCTTCGCGGTTCAGGTAGTGATAGAGGCCGCGCACCGCCGACAACAGGCGCGCCAGGCTGCGAGAGGATTGGCCTTGCTGGTGCAGGCGGGCGATCAGGCTGCGCAGACCCTGGATATCCAGGGCCTTCCAGCTGCTAATGTGTTGTTTCTCGCAGAACGCCAGGACCTTGTTCAAGTCCCGCCGGTAGGCTTCCAGGGTATGCGGTGACACCTGGCGCTCGCTGCGCAGGTGAGCGCAGTAGGCGTCCAGTTGTCGTTCCATGGCTAGCGCACCGCGCGCAAGGCGGTGGTGAAGCGCGGCAGGACGCGGCCCAGCACTTCGGCGATGTAGCTCAGGAACAGCGTGCCCACCGAGCTTTTGTAGTGCTGCGGATCGCGGCTGGCGATGGCCAGCACTCCATGCAGCCCTTGATGACTCAGGGCAACCACCGCCGTGGAGCCGATCTGCTGGCGCTGCTCGGCACCAAACAGGAAGTCCAGCTCATGCTCACGCAGGGTGCCGCTGATGGTCTTGCCTTCGGACAGCAAGCCGCCAATGGCAGTCTGGGCATCGCTGCCGCTGACCCAACGCCCTACCGGCATCGGGTTGTCGCTGAACAGGATCAGGCTGACAAAAGGCACCTGGAAGTCCTGGCGCAGGCTGTCTTCGACGGCAATCACCGCTTCTTCCAGGCTGGCGGCGTCCATCAGGGTCAGGACCAGGCGGCGGGTCTTGTCGAAAAGGCGGTCGTTGTCGCGGGCCACGTCCATCAGCTGCGAGAGCCGATGACGCATCTCGATATTGCGCTCGCGCAGGATTTTCATCTGCCGCTCCACCAGCGACACGGTATCGCCGCGCTGGTGGGGAATACGCAGGGCTGGCAGCAGCTCTTCGTGTTCGACGAAGAAGTCCGGATTAGCCTCCAGATACGCCGCAACGGCTGCGGCCTCCAGACTTTCGCTTGGGGATGCTTTCGCGGGTACTTGAGGCTTATCAGTCATTAGATTTGCTCACTCATAGACGGACCTGTCCTTCGTAGACGCGGGTGGCCGGGCCGGTCATTTTCACCGGTTGGCCGGGGCCTGCCCATTCGATGGACAGACGTCCGCCGGGCAGGTCGATCAGCAGTGGCGAATCCATCCACCCCTGGCTGATCGCGGCCACGGCAGCGGCGCAGGCGCCGGTACCGCAAGCCTGGGTTTCGCCGGCACCGCGTTCCCAGACGCGCAAGAGCGCACGGGAACGGTCGATGACCTGCAGGAAACCCACGTTGACCCGCGCCGGAAAGCGCGGGTGGTTTTCGATCTTCGGCCCAAGTTCGTGAACCGGTGCGCTGTTGATGTCATCGACCCGCAGCACGGCATGGGGGTTGCCCATGGACACAGCAGCCAGGTTGACGGTCTTGCCGTCCACGTCCACGGCGTAGCTCAGCGCTTGCTCGGTGGCCTGGAACGGAATGTCCGCCGGCACCAGCCGTGGGGCGCCCATATTGACGCCGATCTGGCCGTCGCTGCGAATATCCAGCTCGATAATGCCGCTTTTGGTCTCGACGCGAATCTGCCGCTTGGCGGTCAGGCGCTTGTCCAGCACAAAACGGGCGAAACAGCGGGCACCGTTGCCGCACTGTTCCACTTCTGAGCCGTCGGAGTTGAAGATCCGGTAACGGAAATCCACTTCCGGGTTGCTCGGTGCTTCCACCAGCAACAATTGGTCGAAGCCGACACCGGTGTGCCGGTCGCCCCACAACTTGGCGTGCTTGGGCAGGATGTGCGCGTGCTGGCTGACCAGGTCGAGAACCATGAAGTCATTGCCCAGCCCGTGCATCTTGGTAAAACGCAGCAACATGGCCTTACTCCGGCAGCAGGCTTTCGCCAGCAAACAACTCGGCTACCGTCTCGCGGCGACGCACTTCAAACGCTTGATCACCGTCCACCAGCACCTCGGCGGTACGTCCGCGGGTGTTGTAGTTGGAGCTCATGACAAACCCGTAGGCACCGGCCGAATGCACCGCCAGCAGGTCGCCTTCTTCGAGGGCCAGCTGACGCTCCTTGGCCAGGAAGTCGCCGGTCTCGCAGATCGGACCGACCACGTCGTAGGTGCGGCCTTCGCCCGCGCGTGGCTTGACGGCCGTCACATCCATCCAGGCCTGGTACAGCGCCGGGCGGATCAGGTCGTTCATCGCCGCGTCAACGATGGCGAAATCCTTGTGTTCGGTGTGCTTGAGGTACTCGACCTGGGTCAGCAGCACGCCGGCATTGGCGACAACGTAGCGGCCCGGCTCGAACATCAGCGTCAGGTCGCGGCCTTCGGTGCGCTCGCGCACGGCCTTGATGTAGTCGCAAACCAGCGGCGGCTCTTCATCGCGATAACGCACGCCCACGCCGCCACCGAGGTCGATGTGGTGCAGGTAGATGCCGCATTCGCCGAGACGGTCGATCAACGCCAGCAGGCGGTCGAGGGCGTCGAGGAACGGTGGCAGGCTGGTCAGTTGCGAGCCGATATGGCAGTCGACGCCCAATACTTCCAGGTTCGGCAGTTGGGCGGCGCGGATGTACACGTCCTCGGCGTCGGCAATGGCGATGCCGAACTTGTTCTCTTTGAGACCGGTGGAAATGTACGGATGAGTGCCGGCATCTACGTCCGGGTTGACCCGCAGGGAGATCGGCGCGCGTACGCCCATCTCGGCGGCCACCCCTTGCAGGCGCTCCAGCTCGTCGGTGGATTCAACGTTGAAGCAGTGCACGCCTACTTCCAGGGCCCGGCGCATGTCTTCGCGGCTCTTGCCGACGCCGGAGAACACGATCTTGTCAGCCTTGCCACCCGCCGCCAGCACACGCTCAAGCTCACCACGGGACACGATGTCGAAACCGGCGCCCAGGCGCGCCAGGACATTCAGTACGCCCAGGTTGGAGTTGGCTTTTACCGCGTAGCACACCAGGCTTGGCGTGCCTTCCAGCGCGTCGGCAAAGGAGCGGTATTGCGCTTCGATGTGGGCACGGGAGTACACGTACGTCGGGGTACCAAAGCGCTCGGCAATGGCGGACAGCGCGACACCTTCCGCGAACAGCTCGCCGTCCCGGTAGTTAAAAGCGTCCATGATGTTCCCTTAGTAGGTGTCGTGCTTGTGCGCTTTGGTTTGCGACGATTGCGCCTGTTCATTCGGGTCTTTGCTGTCATCGGGCAGATACAGCGGGCCTTTTTGACCACAGGCACTAACGAGGCAAGCGACCGCGACGAGCGCAGCAAGGGAAGAGATCAGGCGCTTCATGGCGAAATCCTTGAATATGCATTAATTGCGCCCGAGTATACCGACCACCCGCCGGATTGCCTATGTGCCGAAATACCCGTCCGGCGGGGCTTTGCCGAGTTTGTCGCGATTGCGCTTACGCTAATCAGGGATAATTCACGCGGCTGCGGGTAATGAAATCGGTATCCTTTGCAATCATGATGGCGCGTCCGTATTGTGCGGCGCTTGAGCGAGACCAGACACTTTTCGAGGTTCCCACAATGAGTTTGACCGAAGCCCGTTTTCACGACCTGGTGGATTCGACCCAGCAAGCGCTGGAGGATATTTTCGACGACAGCGGTCTGGATGTGGACCTGGAGAACTCGGCCGGTGTGCTGACCGTCAAGTTCGAGAGCGGCCAGCAACTGATCTTCAGTCGCCAGGAACCGCTGCGTCAGCTGTGGCTGGCTGCGCGTTCCGGTGGCGTTCACTTCGACTACGACGAAGAAAGCGGCAAATGGCAGTGCGACAAGAGCGAAGAGTTGTTGGGCGAGATGCTCACGCGCCTGGTCCATGAATATACCGGCGCCGAGCTGGACTTCGACGAGATCTGATCGTGACGCAGCCCGCACCCGTACGCCCGCCCAAGCCGCTGTTCAGCAATGTCAGCCCGGCGGTGCCGTCACCTTGTATCAGCTTATGTCGGCTGGATGAGCACAAAGTCTGCCTCGGCTGCTTCCGCCATGTGGAAGACATCCGCGAATGGCGCTCCGCCGATGATGCGCGGCGCCGCGTGATCGTCGCCCAGGCCGAGCAGCGCAAGGCCTGCGCCTGAGGCCGTCTTGTTTATTTATTGTGCTGTGGTAGTGTCCGGATACACCTCAACTCATCGAGGTCCGTGAGAACCCCGCCTTTTCCTGGCGGGGTTTTGCTTTTTTGTGCAGAAAAAAGGAGTCTGCCTGAATCATGACCGCACCTTCCATCATCCTCACCCGTCTTGACGTGCAGCGTCTTGAGCAACTGATCGACCGTGTCGGCGAGGCATCGCCGGGCGTTGAAGCCCTGCAACACGAACTCGACCGCGCCGAAGAAGTGGTTGGCCACGATGAAGTGCCTGCAACGGTCGTGACCATGAACTCCAGTGTGCATTGCCGCGAACAAGGCAGTGGCAAGGACTATCACCTGACCCTGGTCTACCCCAAGGACGCGAACGCCGACGAAGGCAAAATCTCGATCCTGGCTCCAGTGGGCAGTGCATTGCTGGGCCTGCAAGTCGGCCAGCACATCGACTGGCCAGCACCGGGTGGCAAGACTCTGAAGCTTGAATTGCTCGGCGTCGAAGGCCAGCCGAAAGACGGTGGCGCCTTTCCTCTCTAAACCTGGTTCAGCGCCTCATTGAGCGCCAGTTCCAGATCAGCCTTGTAGCGCAGGTACAGATTGCTCGGGCTTTGAACATCACCGAGCAGGCCGGACAGGTCCAGATCGGTGATGTAGCAGCGGTAGCGCTCGGCCTCCCGGCGTTGCCCGACGATTTGCTGGGCGACCACCGCAAACAGTTGGTCGCCAAATTCCAGCTCGGAAAACTCCCGTTGATTGCAGTACAAGGTGATCCCCACCTGGCCCGGCGCTGCCTTGCCGATAATCGCCTGCACGTCGTAGAACGGTTTATTGGCCGGGGTTTGCGGCGCAGGGCGCGGTTCGGCCCTGCGTGCCCGGCCGGTGCCAGACGGCAACAGCTGGTAATACAGGATTTGCACCGCGCCAAGGGGTTGTTGCGGGTCCAGCGGCAGCAGCGCGTCACGGCGATAAATGATCGACTGCAGGAAGCGTTGCAGCGGCACCAACAGGCTTTGCTCGTCGTGAAACGGCAGGCGCTGCTGCCAGAGCGCGTTGAATTCATCCAGCACGTACAGCTCGGCAACCCCTTCGTTGATCCGGTAGAACACCTGCACGCAGTCGGGCAGGCCCATCGGCAGCAACAGCGCCAGGTCGTGGTCTTCGAGGGCCATGCTGTCCAGGTGCAGCGGGCTGTAGCTGGCCAGCTCTTCGCTGAGGTAGGCGATCAACGCGTCCTGGGTCGCCAGTGACACATGGTTGGCTTGGCCGGGCGTCAACTCCATCACGTGGTAGTGCTGTTGTACCTGCACCAGGTAGCGATGGTTTTCCTGGCTGAGCAGCAGGTTTTGCGCGGTGTCGAAGATCTCTTCCACGCGCTGGGCAATGAATTGCGCGCGGTTGTGGCAGAAGCAGCGCACGCGCAATCTCGGCAAATGATTGGCCGGCAGTTGATTGAGGTAGTCGCGCAGGCAGTCGAGCAGCGCGTGGGGGCCGTCGTAGCGGCTGACCATCACCTCGTTCCAGCTGTTGAGGATGACCTGGTCCAGGGTCAGCACCAGGTTTTCCCGCACGCCCGCATAACTCAGGGAGTCGGTGCGCTCGGTGGTCATCAAAATATTCAGGTCGCGGTGGTGCTTGAGCGGGTCGACGCCGACGTTGATCAACAGCAGCACTTCCTCGGGCACCGCCGAGCGCAACAGGCGTTCTTCATCGACGCTGGCCAAGGGCAGGACGACGGTCTGTTGCAGGCCGCCCAGCAGGTTGAACAGCTCGAATTCGGTCATGTCGCTGCTGCCGGGGTGCAAAGCCAGGCGGGTGCTGCTGTCGATCACGCCGTTGCGGTGGCACCAGGTGAGCATTTCCAGCAGGTCGCGGCTGCGCTTGATCGGCGCGAAGTGCTCCCATTCCAGGGCGGTCAGGCTGCCGTTGTACAGGCCCCAATGATGCTGGCCCGGCTCTTTGCGGTTGGGCGACTGCACCAGGGTCAGGGTGTCTTCGGCAAGATCGGGCGCAATGCCGGGGTTGATGAACTCGACCTTGCCGGCCTTGCGCTCAAAAGCGGCGTACAGGCGCCGGCCGAGCACATTGAGGTCGCGCTTGTTGATCAGGCTGACGGTCTGTTCGGTGCGGGCAAACTGGGTCAGGAAGCGATAGCTGTAGTTAAGCTCGTTCACCAGCGCCCGGCGCTCGGAAGCCACCTGGCGGACTTTCCATTGGCTGCGGCTGTCCAGCAGGGCCAGTTGGCGCTGGTCCCAGCCCCATTCACGGGCCAGGCGCTCCAGTAGCAAGCGTTGCCAGCGGTCGGTGCGTTGGCCGGCCGTGAGTTTGCGGTTGACCTTCAGGTACAGGGCGCGCCGCACCAGTTCCAGGCGCTCCGGCTCGTTGCGGGCCTTGAGGTATTCCTCGATGCGGCGGTAGACCACGATGTACGGGTCCAACTCGTCGAGGTCCATCTGGTTGGCAAACACCGCGCGTTTGAAGCGCAAGCTCAGGCACTGCACCTTCGGGTGTTCGCTGGCGTAGACCTCGGTCAGCAGGAGTTTGAGTACCGACTTGTAGGGCGATTCGATGCCCTTGAACAATTGCCACAGGCCGGCGCCGATAAATTCACCCGGTGGGATGTGAGCCAGATGGCCCAGGTCGAGGGTTTCATCGGCGCGGATAAAGCGCTTGGAGATCAGCGCGTGGGTGAATTCTGCATAGCGGGTTTCTTCATACACCGGCACCAGCCACCAGATCGGCGTGCGCCCGGCCAGCCAGATGGCGGTGCGGTAGAACTCGTCCAGCAGCAGGTAATGTTGGCTGGTGCCGCAGTCTTCGGAGCTGAGCTGGGTGTCACGCTCGCCCTGGATAAACCGCGTGGGCTCGATCAGGAAAAAATGCGCCTCGGCGCCCATGCTCAAGGCCCAGGTTTCCAGCAACTGGCATTTTTTGCGTAGCTCGGCCAGCTCGTTCTCACTGAGATCGGCAGCGTGGCAGACCCACACGTCCATATCACTTTGATCGGCCTGGGCCAGCGTGCCGAGGCTGCCCATCAGAAACAGGCCATGAATCGGCCGCGGTGGGTTGCCGTGTCGGGGCTTGTAGGAAAACGTGCGGGTCAGGCGCTGAGCCTCGGCCAAGGCTTGTGCGTCGGGTTCAAAATTCGACAGGCCGGCCGGCGTGCTGCCCGACACATAGCCCGGCAGCAGCGGATGGTTGACGTGAAAGAACAGCGGCAGCAGCGTCAGTACGCTTTGCTGGCGTGGCGTCAGCCCTTCGACGGCCCGGGCCATGCGGCCCTCGTTCAGGGCCAGAAACCGCGCGCGCAACTGGGTCAGCACCTTGCGGTCGATGCCTTCGTCCAGGTCGGGGCGGATTTCGTGGGTGCGGGTCATGTCGAACTCGGTGGCTCGCAGGGCCCGACATGGGCGGCCGTGTAGGAGTTTACAGCCAGTAGCGTAGGAGGTTTAGCGGGATTTTGTTTTTGGCGCCAGAATTTTATCCCGGGCGCAGAAATGCCCGCGGAATCCGTGAAAAGAGGATCCCGTGGGCGATACGAGGTGTCAGGCGGCTTCTTTGCTGGTCGTCAGGATAATCAGCAGGCTTTGTGCGTGTTCGGCAGCATCCCGGCCAAGGCTGGTGAGGTAGCCACCATCTGGCTGGTCGATCAGGTCTTTATCAAACAGGCGCCGGGCAGCGGCAATGGCAGTAGGAGCGGCAGTCTGATGAACTTTCAGACCTTCCTGGGAGCTGCCCAGGTTGAAGAGTGCAAGGATTTCCAGTTCGGCAACCAACTCAGGGGTATACGACATAAGGACTCCAGACTTTCTAGGAATTTTTAGACGTTAGCAGCCATAAGGTGAACGCACTTTGGCGAGCTGTCCAGTCGGAACTCATGCAGTGTTGATGTGGGGCAGGATTGTGGCCAGCAAGCGCTTGCTGGCCAGCGCGGTGTCGGGCTTATTGCTTCTCGGGCGGTAGCTCTGGCAGGGCGCGCAAGGCAGTTTCATACCATTCGGTATTGAAGGCGCGGTCTTCTTCGAGCAAGGCGTCGATTTCGATGGCGAGTACGTGGGCCATCATTTGCAGGATGTCTTCGCGCTCGTAGCCCACCAGGGTCAGCTTGTTGAACGTGGCCTTGGCGGCGGGCGGGTTGTCGCTTTCGAGCTGGTTTTCGATCGCTTCAATCAAGGTGGTCTCGGCGAACTCTTCTTCGTCGTTGTCGATATCGGTTGGCTCGCTCATGGCAGGCTCCTGAAGGAAAGGGCGCCAGTCTACCCCCATTCACTCGGCTGATGCTGCTGGTCAGGCGTGGCATCCCGTTCTATAACCACTGCTGCCAACCCCGTACACGGCCTGGAGGCTTTGTGATGCTCAAGCTTTATGGATTTTCGGTCAGCAACTACTACAACATGGTCAAACTGGCGCTGCTGGAGAAAGGGCTGCCCTTCGAAGAGGTGCCGTTCTACGCAGGCCAGACCCCTGAAGCATTGGCCGTGAGCCCGCGGGGCAAGGTGCCGGTGTTGGGTGTCGAACAAGGCTTTATCAACGAAACCAGCGTGATCCTCGAATACATCGAACAGACCCAGGGCGGTCGATCGCTGCTGCCCAGCGATCCGTTTCAGCGGGCCCAGGTGCTGGCGTTGTGCAGGGAAATCGAGCTGTACATCGAGCTGCCGGCCCGGGCGTCTTTTGCCGAGGCGTTTTTCGGGATGCCGGTGCCGGAGGCGATCAAGGAGAAGTCCAAGGCGGAGTTATTGCTGGGGATCGCATCGTTGGGGCGGCACGGGAAGTTCGCGCCGTATGTGGCGGGGGACAGTTTCACGATTGCGGATTTGTACTTTGTGTACAGCGTGGACCTGGCGTGTGCCGTGGTTGGGAAGCTGTTTGGGCTGGACCTGTTGGCTGAGTTGCCGAAGGCCAGGGCGTTGCTGGAGCGCTTGCAGGCGTTGCCGAATGCCCGGCGGGTAGCGGCGGACAAGGAAGCGGCGATGCCGGCGTTTATGGCGATGATTGCCGCCAAGAAATAAAGACTGCTTTTGTGGCGAGGGAGCTTGCTCCCGTTGGGCAGCGAAGCGGCCCCAAAAATGGGACTGCTGCGCAGTCCAGCGGGAGCAAGCTCCCTCGCCACAGGTTCAGTGTTCGCCCCTATTTGCCGGGGTACTTACCTTTGGGTTAGCGGCTGGCGAGCAGTTCCTGGCCGCGAACCACGGCAGCCTTCACCTGCGCCGGCGCAGTCCCGCCGATATGGTTACGGGCATTCACCGAGCCTTCCAGGGTCAGTACCGCAAACACGTCCTGCTCGATCTGGTCGCTGAACTTACGCAGCTCTTCCAGGCTCATTTCCGCCAGGTCCTTGCCGGTGTCCACACCGTATTTCACGGCATGCCCGACGATTTCGTGGCAGTCACGGAACGGCAGCCCACGGCGTACCAGGTAGTCGGCCAGGTCGGTGGCGGTGGAGAAACCACGCAGGGCCGCTTCACGCATGATGGCGTGCTTGGGCTTGATCGCGGGGATCATGTCGGCAAAGGCCCGCAGCGAGTCGCGCAGGGTATCGGCGGCGTCGAACAGCGGCTCCTTGTCTTCCTGGTTGTCCTTGTTGTAAGCCAGCGGCTGGCCTTTCATCAGGGTCAACAGGCCCATCAGTGCGCCGAATACACGGCCGCTTTTGCCACGCACCAGCTCAGGCACGTCGGGGTTTTTCTTTTGCGGCATGATCGAGCTGCCGGTGCAGAAGCGGTCCGGCAGGTCGATGAACTGGAATTGCGCACTGGTCCACAGCACCAGCTCTTCGGAGAAACGCGACAAGTGCATCATCGCGATGCTGGCCGCGGCGCAGAATTCGATGGCGAAGTCACGGTCCGACACGCCGTCCAGGGAGTTACCACCCACCGCGTCGAAACCCAGGAGCTGCGCGGTGTATTCGCGGTCGATCGGGTAGGTGGTGCCAGCCAGTGCGGCGCTGCCCAGAGGCATGCGGTTGGCACGCTTGCGGCAGTCCACCAGGCGCTCGTAGTCGCGGCTGAGCATTTCGAACCAGGCCAGCAGGTGGTGGCCGAAGGTCACAGGCTGGGCGGTTTGCAGGTGGGTGAAGCCGGGCATGATGGTACCGGACTCACGCTCTGCCTGCTCCAGCAGGCCTTTTTGCAGGCGGGTGATTTCGGCCAGGATCAGGTCGATCTCGTCCCGCAGCCACAGGCGGATGTCGGTGGCCACCTGGTCGTTACGGCTGCGACCGGTGTGCAGTTTCTTGCCGGTCACGCCGATGCGGTCGGTGAGGCGGGCTTCGATGTTCATGTGCACGTCTTCCAGGTCGACGCGCCAGTCGAAGGTGCCAGCTTCGATCTCACCACGGATGGTGGTCAGGCCGTCGATGATGCTGTCGCGCTCGGCGTCGGTCAGTACGCCGACCTTGGCCAGCATCGTGGCGTGGGCGATCGAGCCCATGATGTCGTGGCGGTAGAGGCGCTGGTCGAAGGTGACGGAGGCGGTGAAGCGCGCGACGAAGGCGTCGACGGGTTCACTGAAGCGGCCGCCCCAGGACTGGTTGGTCTTGTCGGTGCTCATGGATTCGCTCGTGATCTGCTGGAAAGAGGGCATGAAAGTGTGGCGCCGATAATAACAGGGTTGCCCCCGGAGGCGAGGATGCGGGGGCGCGGCATTTTTATTTGTTTCCAAGATGGCTAAGTGCCTTGCCGCCGGACTCGCGCAGGACGAGACTGGAGCCAGGACCGAACGGGGGTTTAAAACTTGCGGTCTTGGGTAAACAAAGCGTGTTTATTGAAACGATATTTGACGATTGAGCAATATCGTCTTCACGAGCGTCTACAGTGCACTGATAGAGCGTCGCGCTGACAGACGGTGCATTGCACCAATGCCGGGCGATGAGGTCGAACTCCAGGCTAACCATTAGAGAGGGGGTGTTCGTATTGTGTATCAGCAAACCCTACGACGATGCCCAAAGGCAGCAGGCTTTGGGCGCGATTGAACAGGTCCGGGTAAATATTGGTGCCACTCTCGGGGCACTTTTTGCCGCTCGCGCTAGTCTTAGCGTGGATCGCCGTGACGGAAGTCACCGCACCTGTCTACGCTATCCTTGTGCGAGACTCACGCAGGAATCCAGCGCAATATGAATGTCCTGATCGTTGATGACGAACCCCAAGCCCGCGAGCGACTGAGCCGTTTGGTCAGTGAACTTGAGGGTTACAGTGTCCTTGAGCCGAGCGCCACCAGTGGCGAAGAAGCCTTGGCCCTTATTGACAGCCTCAAGCCGGACGTCGTGTTACTCGACATCCGCATGCCGGGCCTTGATGGCTTGCAGGTAGCTGCCCGCCTGAGCGAGCGAGAATCGCCGCCTTCGGTGGTGCTGTGCGCCTCCCAGGATGAGTTCTCCTCCGAGGCTCTGGATGCCAGTGGCGCCAGCTTCCTGGTCAAGCCGATCAATGCCGATGCGTTGCTTCGGGCCTTGAAAAAGGCCGAGCGTCCCAATCGCGTCCAGCTCGCTGCCTTGACCCAGCCCGCGGCCCAGGGCGGCAACGGGCCGCGCAGCCATATCAGTGCCCGCACCCGCAAGGGCATCGAACTGATTCCCCTGGATCAGGTGGTCTATTTCATCGCCGATCACAAGTACGTGACCTTGCGTCACGAGGCCGGTGAAGTGCTGCTCGATGAGCCGCTCAAGGCCCTGGAAGACGAATTTGGCGACCGCTTTGTGCGCATCCACCGCAATGCGCTGGTGGCACGCGAGCGTATCGAACGTCTGCAGCGCACGCCGCTTGGGCACTTTCAGCTGTTCCTGAAAGGCCTCAATGGCGACGCCTTGATCGTCAGCCGGCGCCACGTCGCCGGCGTGCGCAAGATGATGCAGCAGCTTTAGCCCAAGGGCTGACGCGAGCTTCACCGCCCATATCCCGGTGCGACGCGGCCAGGGAGGCCCCGCACTTGCTGATTCAAATCAAAGCGCATTTGCCTGAGCTGTTATTATCTGCCGTATCTATTCAGTACGGATTGATCCATGTCCTCTCGCGAAATCCGCATCGCCACCCGTAAAAGTGCCTTGGCCTTATGGCAGGCCGAGTACGTCAAAGCACGTCTTGAGCAGGCTCATCCTGGCCTGAAGGTGTCCCTGGTGCCCATGGTCAGTCGCGGCGACAAGCTGCTTGATTCGCCATTGTCGAAAATCGGCGGCAAGGGCCTGTTCGTCAAGGAACTGGAAACCGCTCTGCTGGAGAACGAAGCCGACATCGCCGTGCATTCTATGAAAGATGTGCCCATGGACTTCCCCGAAGGCCTGGGCCTTTTTTGCATCTGCGAGCGCGAAGACCCGCGCGATGCTTTCGTTTCCAATACCTACGCCTCTCTTGATGAACTGCCGCTGGGCAGTGTCGTCGGCACCTCCAGCCTGCGTCGCCAGGCACAGTTGCTGACCCGCCGCCCAGACCTGCAAATCCGCTTTCTGCGGGGCAACGTCAATACCCGCCTGGCCAAGCTCGACGCCGGTGAATATGACGCGATCATCCTCGCGGCAGCCGGCTTGATCCGCCTCGGTTTTGAAGACCGCATCACATCGGCCATCAGCGTCGAAGACAGTTTGCCGGCTGGCGGGCAGGGCGCCGTGGGGATCGAATGCCGCACCGTCGACAGCGAAATTCACGCGCTGCTCAAGCCACTGGATCACCAGGACACAGAGATTCGCGTCACCGCCGAACGCGCCTTGAACAAGCACCTCAACGGTGGCTGCCAAGTGCCGATCGCCTGCTACGCGGTGCTTGAAGGTGAGAACCTCTGGCTGCGTGGGCTGGTGGGCGATCCGAGTGGTGGGTTGCTGCTCACCGCAGAGATCCGCGGGCCACAAAGCGAAGCGACCAGCCTGGGGATCAAAGTCGCCGAGGAACTGCTGGAGAAAGGCGCCGGTGCCATTCTGCAAGCGGTGTACGGCGAGGCCGGGCCGCAGTGACGCAATGGCGTGTGCTGCTGACGCGGCCTGCCGAGGAGTCGGCAGCGTTGGCCGCGACGTTATCTGAAGAAGGTATTTTCAGCAGCAGCCTGCCGTTGCTGGAGATCGAAGCGCTGCCCGTCACGCCTGAGCAACACGCGATCTTTCGCGAGCTGGACCGTTATTGCGCGGTGATCGTGGTGAGCAAGCCGGCGGCGCGCCTGGGTTTGCAGTTATTGGCTCAACACTGGCCACAGCCACCGGCATTGCCATGGTTCAGCGTCGGTGCTGCTACAGCGCAGGTGCTGGCGGACCACGGCCTTGATGTCAGCTATCCCAAGGAAGGCGACGACAGTGAAGCCTTGCTTGAACTGGTCGCCTTGCGCGAGGCTATCGCCCGGCCTGGGGCCCGGGTGCTGATCCTGCGGGGCGAGGGCGGGCGCGAGTTGCTGGCTGAGCGTTTGCGCGAGCAAGGTGCTAGTGTCGACTATCTGGAGTTGTATCGCCGTTTCCTGCCGGATTACGACAGTGCAACCCTGATCCAACGCATAAACGTGGAACGCTTGAACGGCGTGGTGGTCAGCAGTGGGCAGGGTTTTTTACACCTGCAAGCCCTGGCCGGCCCGGATTGGCCCCTGGTGGCACAGCTGCCATTGTTCGTGCCCAGCCCACGAGTCGCCGAGATGGCCCGTGTCGCTGGTGCGCAAGAAGTTGTGGATTGTCGTGGCGCCAGTGCCGCGGCTTTGTTAGTGGCGTTACGGAGTTTCTCCGTTCCCACTCTCTAATACGCAAAGGATGGATACGTGAGCGAAACAGCCTTGCCTAAAGATGAAGCTCAGCCCGCGCTTGATGCGCCTGTTGAGACACCGGTTACCACCGCCCCGCGCCGTGGTAACGGCCTGGCTATCGTGGCCTTGTTGCTCGGCGCTGCCGGTGTTGCCGCCGGTGGTTGGGGGATCTGGCAGGTCCGTGCACTGCAGGCGAGCAGCCAGCAACAGCTGGGCCAAGTGCAGACCCTGGACGACCAATCCCAGAGCCTCAAGCAGAGCCAGCAGCAGCTGTCGGCACGCCTGGGGCAATTGCCGGGTGCTGAAGAACTGGAAGAGCGTCGCCGGCTGGTGGCGCAATTGCAGGGCGACCAGCAGCGATTGAGCCAACGCCTGGAAACCGTGTTGGGTGCCAGCCGCCAGGACTGGCGCCTGGCCGAGGCCGAACACCTGATCCGCCTGGCCAGCCTGCGTCTTTCCGCCTTGCAGGACATCAACAGTGCCCAAGCGCTGGTCCAAGGCGCTGACGAAATCCTCCGCGAACAAAGTGATCCCGGCTCGTACGCCGCCCGTGAGCAGTTGGCCAAGAGCCTCGCCGCGTTGCTCAATATCGAACAGCCGGACCGTACCGGGTTGTACCTGCAACTGGCGGCATTGCGCGATCAGGTCGTGCAACTGTCGGCCATCGCCCCGGAATACCAGCTCCCGGAAGCCGCCAATGGGGGCCGTCCGACCGCCGATACGGAGAGCCGCTGGAGCCAGTGGTGGGAACAGATCTCGCGGTATTTCCGCATCGACTTCAACCCGGATGACAACATTCGTCCGCTGCTGGCAGGGCAAGGTCTGAATCAGGTGCGCCTGGCGCTGAGCCTGGCGCTGGAGCAGGCGCAATGGGCGGCGCTCAACGGCGAGCCGGCAGTGTATAGCCGATCCTTGGGCGAGGCGCGCAGCGTCCTGCAGGACAACTTCAATCAAGACAACCCGCAAAGCAAAAACATGCTGGCCCGTATTGCCGAGCTCGAGCCCAAGGCTGTCTCGGTGGTAACGCCGGACCTGGCCGCAAGCCTGGCCGCCGTGCAGGCTTACCTTGACCGTCGCCACCTGTCTGCCGAAGAAGCCAAGGTTTCTGCTGGCAAGCCGGCGACCCAGGAGTAAAGCCGATGAAGCGTTTCTATGTGATCCTGGTGCTGGCGATTGCGATCGCCCTGGCACTGGCTGTGGGCATTTCGAAACACACCGGTTACGTGCTGATTACTTATCCCCATGTGCTGCATTACGAGTCCGGACTTTGGTCGACGCTGGTGGCGGTGTTTGCCATTGGCTTGGTGATCTATCTGGTCAGGGTGCTGTTGAGCCTGGTGCTGACTTCCGGTGGTGTGGTCAACCCATGGTCGCGGCGCAATCGTAGTCGTCGTGTTCAGATCGCCATCGAACAGGGTCAGATGGACCTCGCCGAAGGGCGGTGGGCCAGTGCCGAGCGTCACTTGCACCGTGCGGCCGAAGCGGAACGCCAGCCATTGCTCTACTACCTCGGCGCTGCCCGCGCGGCCAACGAACAGGGCCGTTATGAGGAGGCGGACGGCCTGCTGGAGCGGGCGCTTGAGCGCCAGCCCCAAGCAGAACTCGCGGTGGCCTTGAGTCATGCGCAGTTGCAGATGGACCGTGGTGACACCGAGGGTGCCCTGGTCACCTTGCAGGCCATGCATGAGCGGCATCCGCATAACGTCCAGGTATTGCGTCAATTGCAGCGGCTGTATCAACAGCGCGGTGATTGGTCTTCGGTCATTCGGCTATTGCCGGAACTGCGCAAAGACAAAGCGCTGCCGCCTGCCGAGCTGGCCGACCTGGAGCGTCGTGCATGGGGCGAGAACCTGACCTTGGCGGCCCAACGCGAAGAGCAAGGCGAAGCTGGTCAGCAATCCCTTGAGCGGGCGTGGCAGCAATTGACTTCGGCCCAGCGCCAGGAGCCGCAACTGGTGCTGGCCTACGCCGAGCAACTGCGTCAATTGGGCGCGGATGCCAAGGCTGAAGAGGTGCTGCGTGGTGCGCTCAAGCGTGAGTACGACAGCCATCTGATCAGGCTCTACGGCTTGCTGCGAGGCAGCGATTCGGCGAAGCAGTTGAAGTTTGCCGAAGGCTGGCTCAAGGACCATCCGGGCGATGCCAGCCTGTTGCTGACCCTCGGCCGCCTGTGCCTGCAAAACAGCCTGTGGGGCAAGGCGCGGGACTACCTGGAAAGCAGCCTGCAGGTGCAGCGCAATCCCGAAGCCTGCGCCGAACTGGCACGCCTGCTGGCGCAATTGGGCGACACCGAGCGCAGCAACCAGTTGTTCCAGGAAGGCCTGGGCCTGTTGGACAAGCGTCTACTGGCGTCACCTCTGCCTGTGCCGGCACGGGTTTGAGGTAGGAAATGGCGTAGGGGTTGCCTCAGAGTTGTCTCGTGGGCAACCCTTCAATAGCGCTCAATAGCTGTAGGCAATATGGCTTGTAGTAAACTCCTACGCAGACGGGCGTTTAATCGCTCACCTTCTGACGGGATATCCCTACGCTCTCGCGGAATCGTCTGCTCTGGCGCGTATTGAAAGGGGTAAGGCCTTTCCTCTACCGTAACTACCTATCTCTTGCGTTGCGGATAAACAATGTCTTTGGCCCCCTCACGCTCCCTGTTCCTCCTGGCGTTCCTGGCTGGTGCGCTGACGCTGGGCGCGTCCTTTTACCTGGAGTATGCCGCGCTGTTGCGGCCTTGTTTCCTGTGTCAGGTGCAACGAATTCTTGTGGCGGCCTTCACGCTGATCAACCTGGTGGCGGCGATTCATGGGCCCAAGCGTTCCGGGATCTACGTGTATTGGGCGGCGAGCATGGGCTGTGCCGTGCTGGGCGCCATCACCGCCGTACGCCAGGTGCTGCTGCAAAATACGCCGCCGGAGCAGCTGCCGACCTGTTGGCCCGGCCTTCAATCCATGATCGAAAACCTGTCGATACGAGAAGCGTTGGCCCTGATGTTCAAGGGCAGCGTTGACTGTGTGGAAATCAACTGGACGCTGTTCGATTTAAGTATTCCCGAGTGGAGCCTGCTGTTCTTCGTGGCGATGCTGATCCTTGGTGTAGCGCAGTTCTCGCGGTTGGCGTTGAGTCAGCGTTTTGGCCTTGCACGGCACTGACAGGTGCCCGCGGGTTGTAGGAAGGGATTAAACACTTGTATGAACTTTCTCTCCTGCGTACCTTGATGCCATAGTCGTGCGGGCATAATCTGGCCCGCACGCGTTAGTGAAACAGACTGTTCGATGCACGTCTGCCCGGTTGCCGCTTTAACCTTGAAGTGTTGCGCGGGCAGCGGGCGGCGCCCCTATAGGGAAGAGAGATCATCATGTTGGAAAGTTGTCAGAATGCTCAGGAACGCTGGGGTGGGGTGCACAAACTGATCGATGGTTGGTTGAAAGCGCGTCACGAACTGGTTCGGTCCTTTGATGCTCTCGGTGCCAAGCCCGAAGCGCTGAGCGAGAACCGCAAGCCGTTGCAGGAATTCTGCGGTGTATTGGTGGACTACGTCTCGGCGGGGCACTTCGGTGTCTACGAGCAGTTGACCAAAGAGGCCGAGGCCTTCGACGATCAACGTGGCTTGGACCTGGCAGAAACGATTTACCCGCGCATCGATGTCATCACCGAGAAGCTGCTGGCCTTCAACGACCTGTGTGATGCCGGCAAATGTGTCGCAGAAAAATTCAAAGAGTTGGGCGGTTTGCTGCATGAGCGTTTCGAGCTGGAAGATTGTCTGATCGAAGTGCTGCACAATGCTCACAAGGAAGAGTTGGCGGCCAAAGCCTGACTCGCCGCAACACAAAAAAACGGTGCGCATTGCGCACCGTTTTTCGTTTGGGTTCAGGCACTCGCGCCGAGTAATTCGATCTCAAATACCAACGGTGTGTAAGACGGGATCAACTCGCCGGCACCGTCAGCCCCATAGGCTTGGTCGGACGGAATCACCAGACGCCATTTCGCACCCACCGGCATCTGTTGCAACGCGCTTCGCCAGCCGCTGATCACACTGTCCAGGCGAAACCACTGAGGCTGCGTGCTTTTGTCGAAGACAGTCCCGTCGGGTAAACGCCCAACGTAATTCACTTGCACGCGATCATCGGCCGCAGGTTTTTTTCCGCTGCCAGGGGTCAGTTCGGTCATCAGGATGCCGCCTGCCAATTCGCGCACACCACTTTTGGATTTCTCACTGGCTAAAAATTGTTGCTCGGCAGCCAGAGCCTTTTCACTTTGTGGTGCTCGATTGTCCGGTGCGTTTTGCGCTTCGTGCTGGGCAAGTATCTGTTCGATGCGTGTGTCGTCCAGCGCCAGCGGCTTGCCCTGGTAAGCCTGTTTGAGGCCGTCGATCAGTGCCTCGAGTTGCAGGCCCGGCATCTCCTGGCGCAGGCGCTCACCCAGGCTGGCGCCCAGGCTGTAGGCCAGGTCGTGGTCATCTTTGGACGGGGATTTCTCACTCGAATTGGCCACTGAAAGCGCCAGGCCCAACACTAAAAAAAGGTAACGCGACATGGGCGTTCTCCAGCCGAAAGTGCGATGGATTATGCCAGTGTGAATGCTTAAAAAGTGGCGTGGATTTTCGTTATATCAATAAGAATTTTCGTGCGGTGCAACGCAAGCCAATCGATACTGTCAACATGCCCTAGCGGCGGTAAGAGCAGAGGGCTAGTATGAGCCGCACCCACGTCAGCCAGGAGGTAAACCATGTCGGCCAAACAGAAGCCTGTAAATACCCCGTTGCATTTGCTCCAACAACTTTCGGGCAGCCTGCTCGAACATTTGGAAACTGCTTGTTCCCAAGCCTTGGCTGATGCTGAGAAGTTGCTCGCCAAGCTTGAAAAACAACGCGGCAAAGCTCAGGAAAAACTGCACAAATCCCGTACCAAACTGCAAGGCGCCGCGACCGCTGGCAAAGCCAAGGCACAAGCCAAAGCCAAGGACGCCGTCAAAGAACTTGAGGACTTGCTCGACGCCCTCAAGGATCGTCAATCTGAAACCCGCACCTACATTTCCCAACTCAAGCGTGATGCTTCCGAGAGCCTGAAACTGGCTCAGGGTGTTGGTCGTGTGAAGGAAGCTGTAGGCAAAGTGCTGAGCACCCGTGCTCCGGCTAAAGCTGTTGCAGCCAGCGCAGCGAAGAAGCCAGCCAGCAAAGCAGTCGCCGCCAAGGCACCTGCGAAAGCTGCGGCCAAACCTGCGGCAAAAGCACCGGCTAAATCGGCTGCCAAGCCAGCCGCTAAAACTGCTGCTGCGAAACCAGCCGCCAAGCCAGCTGCTAAAACGGCTGCTGCAAAACCAGCCGCCAAGCCAGCTGCTAAAACGGCTGCTGCGAAACCAGCCGCCAAGCCAGCTGCTAAAACTGCTGCTGCGAAACCAGCCGCCAAGCCAGCTGCTAAAACGGCTGCTGCAAAACCAGCCGCCAAGCCAGCTGCTAAAACGGCTGCTGCGAAACCAGCCGCTAAGCCAGCTGCTAAAACCGCTGCTGCGAAACCAGCTGCCAAGCCAGCCGCTAAACCTGCTGCTGCGAAACCAGCCGCCAAGCCAGCTGCTAAAACTGCTGCTGCAAAACCAGCCGCCAAGCCAGCTGCTAAAACCGCTGCTGCAAAACCAGCCGCCAAGCCAACTGCTAAACCTGCTGCTGCGAAACCAGCTGCCAAGCCAGCCGCTAAACCTGCTGCTGCGAAACCAGCCGCGAAGCCAGCTGCTAAAACCGCTGCTGCAAAACCAGCCGCCAAGCCAACTGCTAAACCAGCTGCCAAGCCAGCTGCCAAGCCAGCCGCTAAACCTGCTGCTGCAAAGCCAGCCGCAAAACCAGCAGCCGCCAAGCCTGCACCGGCCAAACCAGCTACCCCAGCTGCAAAGCCTGCGACACCGGCACCGGCTGCCAGCACCGCAGCGCCAACCGCTCCGGCCAGCAGCACGCCTGCACCGGCAGCGCCAAGCGTCACCCCAACCAGCGCTTCCTAAGTGCTGGTGACTGCGGCGCGCAGCTGATGCAGCGCGTCGTGGTCAAGGTTGGCGGTTTCGGCCGCCAGTCCTTCAAGCCACGCTTGAACGCCCGCCTCGGCCATCGGCCAACCCTGCGCAACGCCTTCCAGGCGCGATAACAGCAGCCGCTCAGCTTCCAGCTCCAGAGCCTTGACCCGTTCCCGTAACGCTCCCAGCTCAGCATCCTGCTGCGCCATGGCCCGCCATTGCGTGCGCACTTGCCGCAGCGGCTCGACCACCTCCGCCTGCCACGGCTCGGCGACCTGCCGAAGTGCCTGCAAACGCGACGTTTCCGGCGCCACGCCACGCTGCTCCAGCCACAACCCGCACAACATCAGGCACACATCAGCCCCTTGCGCCTGCAGGCGCAGGCACGCGTCCTCGACGCCCGGCCGGGCGTAAGTCGAGAGGGCAAAGCTCCACAGGTCAGCGCACATATTCACACCCAAGCCAGCGGCCAACGAAGCTGGTAGACTCCGCCGCCATTATGATCCGACTTCAAAGCCTAACATTACAGCGTGGCCCGCAACGTCTTCTCGAAGACGCCGAGCTGACCCTGCACGCCGGTCACAAAGCCGGCCTGATCGGTGCCAACGGCGCCGGCAAATCCACGTTGTTCGCCTTGCTGCTGGGTGAGCTGACGCCTGATTCCGGGAACTGTCTGCTGCCGGCCGACTGGCGCATCGCCCATATGCGCCAGGAGATCGACACCCTCGACCGCATTGCGATCGACTACGTGCTCGATGGCGACCTGCGCCTGCGCCAGGTGCAACACGACCTCGCCGAGGCCGAGAAAGCCCAGGACGGCGCCGCACAGGCCCGCCTGCACTCGGAACTGGACAGCGCCGACGGCTACACCGCCGACGCCCGCGCCCGCAAGATGCTTGCCGGCCTTGGCTTTACCAACGAACAGATGGACCGCCCGGTCGCCGACTTCTCCGGCGGCTGGCGCATGCGCCTGAACCTGGCCCAGGCGCTGATGTGCCCCTCGGACCTGTTGCTGCTCGATGAACCGACCAACCACTTGGACCTCGATGCAATCCTGTGGCTGGAAGACTTCCTCAAAAGCTACCCGGGCACTTTGCTGCTGATTTCCCACGACCGGGATTTCCTCGACGCCGTGGTCGACAACATCGCCCACGTCGACCAGAAGAAAATCACCCTTTACCGCGGCGGCTACAGCGCCTTCGAGCGCGCCCGTGCCGAACGCCTGGCCCAGCAGCAGCAAGCCTACGAGAAGCAGCAGGCGCAACGTGCGCATATGGAAAGCTACATCGCCCGGTTCAAGGCCCAGGCCACCAAGGCCCGTCAGGCCCAGAGCCGGATCAAGGCCCTGGAGCGCATGGAAGAACTGTCGGCGGCCCACGTCGATTCACCGTTCGACTTTGTGTTCCGCGAGTCGGTGAAAAACTCCAGCCCGTTGCTGGACCTGTCCGACGCCCGCCTGGGTTATGGCGACAAGACCATCCTCGAGAAGGTCAAGTTGCAGCTCACCCCCGGCGCGCGGATCGGCCTGCTCGGCCCCAACGGTGCGGGCAAGTCGACCCTGATCAAAAACCTCTCGGGCGAATTGCAGCCTTTGGCCGGCCGTCTGGTGCGCGGTGAGAACCTGGTGGTGGGCTATTTCGCCCAGCATCAGTTGGACTCCCTCGACGCCAAGGCCAGCCCGCTGCTGCACTTGCAGCGCCTGGCGCCGACCGAACGCGAACAGACCCTGCGAGACTTCCTCGGTGGTTTCGACTTCCGCGGTGCGCGCATCGACGAGCCGGTGTTGAATTTCTCCGGTGGCGAAAAGGCCCGCCTGGCCCTGGCGTTGATCGCCTGGGACCGGCCAAACCTGTTGCTGCTCGACGAACCGACCAACCACCTCGACCTGGAAATGCGCCTGGCGCTGACCATGGCCCTGCAGGAATTCAGCGGCGCGGTGTTGGTGGTGTCTCACGATCGGCATTTGCTCAAGAGCACCACGGATAACTTCCTGCTGGTGGCTGACGGCAAGGTCGAGGAATTCGACGGCGATCTGGAAGACTACGCGCGCTGGCTGTCGGACTACCGCCTGCGCAACGCGCCGGTCAGCAACACGCCGGTCAACCCGGACAAGACCGACAAGAAGGCCCAGCGCCAGGCCGCTGCTGCATTGCGTCAGCAGCTGGCACCGCACAAGCGTGAAGCCGACAAGCTGGAAGTCGAGTTGGGCAAGATCCACGAGAAGCTGGCGAAGATCGAAACCAGCCTGGGTGACAGCGCCGTGTACGAGCCGGCCCGCAAGGATGAATTGCGCGACCTGCTGGCCGAACAGGCCAAGCTCAAGGTGCGTGAGGCACAGTTGGAGGAGACCTGGATGGAAGCCCTCGAACTGCTGGAATCCTTGCAAGCGGAGCTGGAGGCGTTGTCCTGATGGAAGCGCTGCAACTGCCCCTGCCGGCCCAATGGATCGCGCCGATCTGGGTGGCCGTACAGATTTTGCTGATCTTGCTGGGCGGCTATCTCGCCCAGCGGTTCGTCGCCAAATGCCTGAACCGCCTTGGGGAGCGTTATCCGTTCCCGCCGCAGTTGCTGATGCCCCTGCGCGGCGGCCTGCGCTGGCTGATCATGGGCAGTGCGCTGATCTTTGTGCTGGAGCGCCTGGGCGTGTCCGCCACGGTGCTGTGGACGGCGTTGTCGGGCTTTGTGGCGGTGGCTGCGGTGGCGTTCTTCGCCATGTGGTCGGTGTTGTCGAACCTGCTGTGCGCCATTCTGATCTTCACCGTTGGGCCGTTCCGCTTGGGCGACGTGGTCGAGTTGGTGGACACCGTCGACAAGCCCGGCGTCAAAGGCCGGGTGGTGGCGATCAATCTGCTCTACACCACGCTGATCGAAGTGGAAGAGGCCGGTACCGGCAGTGTCATGGTGCAAGTGCCCAACAGCCTGTTCTTCCAGCGCTCGGTGCGCCGTTGGCGCGACACAGACATTACCGGCCTGTAGGAGCGAGCTTGCTCGCGAAAAGCGTCAACGATGACGCAGCGCTTCCGATAGTCCGTGGTGCCTGTGGGTTTTTCGCGAGCGAGCTCGCTCCTACAGCAAGAATTCTGTAGCCAGCCCTTATGTGTCGGAGTTAGCTTAGTGCCGACAACGAATTTGATACGAGGTGTGTAATGGCTCTCGACACATGGCTGGCCTTTTTCCTGGCCAGTTGGATCATCAGTCTCTCTCCTGGCGCCGGCGCCATCGCGTCGATGTCCAGCGGCCTGCAATACGGTTTCCTGCGTGGTTACTGGAATGCCCTGGGCCTGCAACTGGGCCTGGCGATGCAAATTGCCGTGGTCGCCGGCGGCCTGGGGGCGATCCTCGCGGCATCCTCCACGGCGTTCTACGCGATCAAATGGTTTGGCGTGGCGTACCTCGTGTACCTGGCCATCAAGCAATGGCGCGCGCTGCCAACCGACCTTAGCGATGACGCGGCGATTCGCCCGATCGGCAAGCCGATGGCGATGATGTTCCGTGGATTCCTGGTCAACGCCAGCAACCCCAAGGCCCTGGTGTTCATGCTGGCGGTGCTGCCACAGTTCGTGAACCCGCAAGCGCCGCTGCTGAACCAGTACCTGATCCTGGGTGCGACAATGATCTGCGTGGACATGATCGTGATGGCCGGCTACACCGGGCTGGCGTCGAAAGTGTTGCGCTTGCTGCGCACACCCAAGCAGCAGAAACGCATGAACCGCACGTTTGCCGGGCTGTTTGTTGGTGCGGCGGGGTTCCTGGCCAGCTTGCACCGCGCAACGGCATAACTGACGAAACCGGATAAAAAATGTGGGAGCGGGCTTGCTCGCGAATGCGGAGTGTCAGTCACCAGATGTATTGACTGATTCACAGCATTCGCGAGCAAGCCCGCTCCCACATTGGTTTTGTGTTGCATGTACTTCCAGTGATCAGCGCAAGATCTTCGGCGCTTCATCCCGTGGCAGGTTATTGCGCAATGCAGGCTGCCCCGGTTGCTCCTGATAACCACCGCCAAGTTGTTCGGCCAACTGCCGCGCAACATCCTCGCCCAACGCCTTCGACACTTCCCGCACCACACGAGGCCGGTTCAGGCTCACGCGCACGTCACGGTTGTTCACCAGCTTGGTGTCCTGGCCTTCGCCCATGGCCGTAAACGCCGAGGTGATCTCAAAGGTGCGGGTGTTGATCAGGCTGAAGTCTGCCACCAGCGTCAGGCCCAGCACCGCCGAATAACTGTTGGTGTGGTCCAGCGCGTTGACGTCCTGGGTGAAGTCGATGTCCGACAAGGTGCCGAACAACACGTAGTCCGCGCCCTTGAAGTTACCGGCCTTGATCCGCTTGATCACGTCATACACATCGCCCTTGGCGTCAGCGGTGTACGGCGTGCCCTGCACCAGCTGGAACTGCCGCGACTTGAGGATTTCACCCTTGATGTCGCCGCTGAACTTGCGCAGTTCGGTCTGCTCGATGTAGCTGTTGCGGCTCTCGTACTCGCTGTAGCTCGAGCCGCCGCTGGCGCTATAGGCGCTGGCCTGGAAGTTGTTGCTGGCCGCGACCTGGTGAATGTACTCCTCCACCCGGGCCTCGTAGGCCAGGTCGGTCACCGCGATCTTCGGTGCGGCCGAGGCGCCAAAGGCGCACAACAGGCCGATCATGCCGATCCATGCACGCATTGCTTAGCGCTCCGTGGTCTTGCGGATTTCTTTTTCGTCCATCCATTCGGCCAGGCCGCTTTCAACGTCAATCAGTTGCAGGCTGAACTTGTAGAACACGTCCTTGTAGTCCGAGCTGCGCTTGACGATGGAGCTGATGGAGCCTTCCAGACGGTACTTGGCGGCGACCATGTTGCCGGTCTTGCTGACGGTCGACTTCTTGTACAGGCCGCTCTGGTTCTGCAGCTTCAGTTGGTCGACCTGGCTTTGCATGTCGGTGTTGTCGCTGGCGAAGCGAGCGGTGCCGGTCTTCATCAGCTGGGTCTTGATCGACGTGGTGATCTCGCGGGTATCGATGTACTCGCTGGTCTTGTTCTTCACGTCATATACCTGCACCACCGGGCGGCCCTGGAGGATGCCGGACTGGGCCAGGGAGCGGGTCATGCTTTCGGCGATCATCTGCAGGTCGGTGGAACCGAACTCGTTGGTCACCAGTTCCACGGCCTTGGTGTCGCCGTAGCTGATGTTTTTACCGCCCAGTACCGGCGAGGTGTTGGCGCAGCCGCTGGCCATAACGGCGACCACGGCGAGGAACGAGAAGCGTGCAAACATGGGGATGTCTCTCTGAAACTGAATGAGTGGGCGGATCAAGGCGTTTTCACTTCAAGGCGGAAGTCGGCAGCCTGGGGCAGGTTGGCGATGGCCGGCAGGAAGGTCGCCTGGTTTGCGTAGAGGTTCAGCACTTTCCAGGTTTCTTCGTCGCCCACCGGGAAGCCGTCGGCGCCCAGCCAGGCGAAGCGGTAATACATCATCTGGTTGCTGCTGGTGATATTGCTCAACTGCACCTTGGCGGTCAGGAAACCGTTTTCCCGGGCGACGCGGATCGCGCCGACGGCGATGCCCTTGAACTTGCCCATCACCACGATTTTGCTCGCGGCGCTGCCAGGTTCCGGCGGTGGCGGGGTGGCGCAACCGGCCAGCAGGATCAGCGCCAGGGCGCCGAGGATGAAATGACGCATAGCGTGCTCCTTAAGGTTGTTTGAGAGTGGCGACGGCCTGGGGCGGATTACTCTGCACCACATGGGCCGCAAGACCGCCGGCGAATACCTGGTTGCCGACCACGCGCAAGGTGATCACTTGGTAGCGCTGGTCGGCCTTGACCGTTACCAGCGTGCCGCCCAGGGCGTTGGGCAGGCTGACCTGGTGCTCGCCGTGCTTGAGGCGCAGGCGTGTCACTTGGGTCATGTCCGGCAACGTGCGCCAGGTGCGGGTGTCGGCGCCTTCGGTGACGGCCGAAGCGATACCGAGTACCAGGCCCGCCATCGGGTTGGTCTTGTTCAGGTTGTTCTGGGTGACGCCGCGAGTGACGGCCCGCACGGTGGTGCGCAGGATGATGCCCGGCATGTCATCCCGCAGGGCGCGGCGGGACATGGCGGTGGTGCTGTTCAGGGCCGTGAGGTTCTGCTGCTGGCCATCGACCCCGATCTGCGCGAAGGTCGCGGTGGAGGTGTCGGCCTTGATCACCGGGAACGACAGCGGGGTGATCACCAGGTGGCCGTCGATGGGGATCGGCAACGGCAGGCGAATCGAGTCGCGGGCCGGTGCCAGGCCGCTTTGCACCACGATCAGCACGTCGGTCTCATCGGCACCGACTTTGGATTTATCCAGGTTGAGCAGCGCCTGTTCCAGCAGTGGGGTGTTGGGGCGCAGTTCGGCGGCCTTGCGGTAGCCCGGCGCGGCCAGGTCTTTTTCGCCCAGGGCTTCGTAGACGAAGCCGGCCAGGTAATGGCTGAACGCGCTCTGGTAGCTGTTCTTCAGGCCCACCACTTCCGGGGCATTGAGGCTTTCCACCGGGTAGCCGCGCAGGTCCTTGAACTGGGTTGCGATGCCCTGGCGCTCGGCTTCGTTTTCGCTCTTGAGGTATTCCTTGTCCCGCAGGTCGGCAATCACCGCTTCGCGTTCGTGGGTCTTCTTGATCTCGGTGCGGGCACCGTCGAAGTCGTTCAGCGCCAGCAGGTTCAGGGCCATCTGCGTGGTGAGCATGACTTTTTCGTAGTCGTAGCCTTCGTAGCGGCGGACCTTGTCATTGACCAGAAAGGAGCCGAACTGCGCGAGGTACTTATCGGTGTCGAACTTGACCGACTCTTCCCACTTGTAGACTTGCAGGTCGGCGCTGCGCCAGGCGGTCTGGCTGCCGGTCAGGTCGCCCTTGGCCCGCAATAACTCGCCCTTTTCGAAGTAGTAGAGAAGGTCCTTGTCGTCGCCGGTGTTGTTCTTCTCAAGCAGGGTCAGCGCGCCGTCGACATTGCCGGTGGCCAACTGCTGGTTGGTGGCTTGCAGCTCGGTGTCGTAGCTGCGGAACATCGAACAACCGGACAACAAGGTGACTGATGCGAGCGCGAGCGAGGTAAAGGCGCGAGATGCCATCGAGGAGCTTCTTCCCTGAACGTAATCGGCCGAAGGTGCTGGTCGGACCGAATCACCAATGGCAGGAAGGCGTTGCATCCTGCCAATTCCTCATAAAAAGAGGAGCGAAAATGCCAGTTCGCAATAACGAAGGCGCGGCATTATAAGCCCGATTACTGGCAAAACAATGGCCTTTTGGATCCATTTTCCGGTAATGAGGCCAGCATCAGCCCTTGGGTAAACCCAGCCCATATCACTAACAACTTGAGTCAAACCCCGTAAGGTTTGACAATGTGTTACTTCGTATTTCCATTTGAGATCCATTCATGATTGCCCCCTTCCGTTTTCTTGCCTGGCTGGTGCTGCCGGCGTTGATGTCGTGCAGTTTCAACCTGCTGGCTGCAACTGCCGAGGGCGCGCCCCAAGCCCTGCATTTACTGGACTACATCGGTGCGGACTACCCCCCGACAGTGGAGGCGGGCAAGGTTATCGATGATTCCGAATACCGTGAACAGGTAGAGTTTCTCGGGGTGTTGCAGGGGCTGGTGGCCGATCTACCGGAAAAGCCCGAGCGCGCCGAGCTGATAAAAGGCGTGGATGAACTGCTGGCTGCCGTAACGGCCCATCAGGATGGCGCGTTGGTTGCTCACCAGGCCCGGAAATTGGGCGCCAAGCTGGCGGTGGCATATGAAGTCAGCCAAGCCCCGGCCATTACGCCCGACCCGACGCGTGGTGCGCCGCTGTACGCGCAGAATTGCTCGGTGTGCCACGGCGCCACAGGCGCCGGCGATGGCCCTGCCTCTGTCGGCATGACCCCGCCGCCCGCCAATCTGCGGGACGCTGCGCGCCTCGACCGGTTGAGCCTCTACGCGATCTACAACACCCTTGGGCTGGGCGTCGAAGGCACCGACATGCCGTCTTTCGCCGATCAACTGGACGACCGCCAGCGCTGGGACCTGGCCACCTACATTGCCGGCTTTACTGCCGACCCGGCTGCGGCGAAAAGCGAGAAGTCCTTCAACCTCGCTGACCTGGCGCGCCAAACCCCCAATGAAGTGCTCGCCGCCGAAGGCCCCGACGCCGTCGCCACTTTCCGTGCCCAGCGCGCGCAGCCGCCGCAGGTCAAGCGTGGCCCGGCGCAGTTGCTCGATTACACCGCGACCACCCTCGACAAAAGCCTCGCGGCTTACCGTAATGGCGAGCACGAGCAGGCCTACGACCTGTCGGTAGCGGCTTACCTGGAAGGTTTCGAACTGGTTGAAAGCTCTCTCGACAACGTCGACGCCAACGTGCGCAAGGACACCGAAAAGGCCTTGATGGCCTACCGGCAGTCTTTGCAGGACGGGTTGCCAATCGAGCAAGTGCAGCAGCGCCTGGACGTGGCCAAGGGCAAGCTCACCGAGTCGGCCGGCCTGCTGGGCAGCGATGGCTTGAGCTGGTCCCTGAGTTATATCTCTGGTTTGTTGATCCTGCTGCGCGAAGGCCTGGAAGCAATCCTGGTGCTGGCGGCGATCCTCGCGTTCCTGCGTAACACCGGCCAGCAATCGGCGGTGCGCAGCGTCAACGTCGGCTGGGGTCTGGCGCTGTTGGCCGGCTTGGCCACCTGGGCGTTGGCGGCTTATGTGATTGACGTCAGCGGCGCCCAGCGCGAGTTGCTGGAAGGCTGCACGGCGCTGTTTGCCAGCGTGATGGTGCTGTGGCTCGGGGTGTGGATGCACGACCGCCGTCACGCAGCCGCCTGGCAGGACTACATCAAGAGCAGCCTGGTGGGCGGCGGCGGGCGCTTCGGCTTTGCGATGCTGGCGTTCTTCTCGGTGTACCGCGAGCTGTTCGAAGTGATCCTGTTCTACGAAACCCTGTGGTTGCAGGCAGGCCCAGCCGGGCACAACGCGGTATTGGCCGGTGGTGCCACGGCGCTGGTGTTGTTGGTGGGCCTGGCCTGGGTGATTCTGCGGGGTTCGGCGAAACTGCCGCTGGCGCTGTTCTTCGGTATCAACGCGGCGTTGCTGTGTGCGCTGTCGGTGGTGTTCGCTGGGCATGGCGTCAAGGCGTTGCAGGAAGCCGGGATCTTTGGCACCCGGCCAGTGGCGTTCTTTGACTTCGACTGGCTGGGCATTCACGCCGATGCTTATTCGTTGAGTGCCCAGGCCGTGGCGATCCTGGCGATTGTGGTGCTGTACGGCCGCAGCCGGCTGGCTGAAAAGCGCCGGGTGGTGGCGTAATCATGCGCGTGTGGATCGATGCAGACGCCTGCCCACGGGCGGCCAAGGACCAGGTGGTGAAGTTCGCCCTCAAGCGCCAGTTCGAAGTGGTGCTGGTGGCAGGGCAGAGCCAGATCAAGCCGAGCTTCTCGTGTGTGAAGCTGATTGTGGTGCCCAGCGGTCCGGATGCGGCCGATGACTACCTGGTGGAGAACGCGGTGCCCGGCGAACTGGTGATCTGCAGCGATGTGCCGCTGGCCGACCGTTTGGTAAAGAACGGCGTGGCAGCGCTGGACCCGCGAGGCAAGGAGTTCAGCCCGCAGAACATGAGCGAGCGGCTGGCGGTGCGCAACCTGTTCACCGATCTGCGGGAGCAGGGCCAGATGGGCGGTGGTCCACCGCCCCATGGGGACAAGGACAAGCAGGCGTTTGCCAACTCACTGGATCGGATTCTGACGAGGCTGATGAAGGCCTAATCGTTCTCGTGGGTCAGCTCCAGCACTCGGTCCACCAGCTTGTTGATGCCTGACGCCACTTCGCTGATGCGCTTGCCCAGCATGTAGGCCGGGGTGCTCACCAGTTTGCGTGCCTTGTCTTCGACAATATCGTCCACCGCACACACCTGGTGGGTGGCGCCCATCTTGTCCATGGCGGCCGCAGTGTCGGCATCGTTACCGATGGTGCAGGTCACGCCGGGGCCATAGATCTTCGCTGCCAGAGCCGGCGAGATGCAGATCAGGCCGACTGGCTTGCCCGCTTCGGCAAAGGCTTCGGCCAGTTCCAGCACCTGCGGGTTGACCGTGCACCCGGCGCCTTCCACGGCAAAGTTCGACAGGTTCTTTGCCGCGCCAAAACCGCCGGGCACGATCAGTGCGTCGAAGTCCTCGGCGTTGGCCTCACGAATGTCCTTTACCTCGCCACGGGCAATGCGCGCCGACTCCACCAGCACATTGCGCGACTCAGGCATCTCTTCGCCGGTCAGGTGATTGATCACATGCAGTTGGGCAATGTTCGGCGCAAAACACTGCACCTCGGCGCCGCGCTGGTCCAAGCGCAGCAGGGTGATCACGCTTTCATGAACCTCGGCGCCGTCGTACACGCCACAGCCGGAAAGGATCACTGCAATCTTTTTGCTCATGGGCATTTCTCCTGATTCATGGCGTTAAATGTCTACCAATTTGTAACTCGATGCCAATGGGATATTTCGCGGTTACACCTAATCTTGATGTAACAATAATTGACCGGACTTGCCCATGGACTTCGTCCCTTACGCGGTACCGTTTTTCATTGCCTTGATCGTGGTCGAGCTGCTGGCCGACTACCGGCGTGGCCAACGCAACTACCGGGTGGCCGATGCCATCAACAGCCTCAGCACCGGCGTGCTGTCCACCACCACAGGGTTGCTGACCAAAGGTGTGGGCATCCTTACCTACGCCTTCGCGCTCAAGCACCTGGCGATCATCGAACTGTCGGCCCAAAGCGTCTGGACCTGGGTGTTCGCCTTTGTGTTCTATGACTTCTGCTACTACTGGCTGCATCGCATGGGCCATGAGCGCAACATCCTCTGGGCCGCGCATTCGGTGCATCACCAGAGCGAGGACTACAACCTCAGCACCGCCTTGCGCCAGACCAGCACCGGCTTCCTGCTGAGCTGGATCTTCTACCTGCCGCTGGCCGTGTTGGGCGTGCCGCTGGTGGTGTTTATCAGTGTGGCTTCCCTCAACCTGCTGTATCAATTCTGGGTGCACACACGCCATGTGCCGAAGCTCGGCTGGTACGAGTGGTTTTTCGTTACGCCGTCCAATCATCGGGCCCACCATGCACAGAACGCTCTCTACATGGATCGCAACTACGGCGGGGTGTTCATTATTTGGGACCGTCTGTTTGGCTCCTTCCAGGAAGAAGACGATAACGAGCCGGTGATCTTTGGCGTGACCACGCCATTGGCCAGTTGGAACCCGCTGTGGGCCAACCTGCAGTTTTATGCGCAGTTGTGGAGTGATGCACGGCGTGCTGAGAGCTGGTGGGACAAGCTGCGCATCTGGTTCATGCGCACCGGCTGGCGCCCGGCGGATGTGGCGGCGAAGTACCCGATGGCCAAGCCGGACTTGAGCCAGTTCCGCAAGTTCGAGGTGCCGCTGGACGGGCGCCAACAGGTTTACATCGCCCTGCAGTTTGCCGCGTACGTTGGCTTTGGCAGCTATTTGATGAATTTCGGCGAGGGCTTGCCGACCGCCGCCCTGGTGTTGGGCTGGAGCGCAATGGCGTTGGGGTTGTTCACCCTGGGGGTGGCGCTGGAGAATCGCCCATGGGCGTTGAAAGCCGAGCTGGCACGCCTGGCGCTGAATGTGCCGTTGGTGTGGCTGGCGCCGCTGGTGGGGCTGTGGCCGGCCAGCTCGTTGGGCTGGCTGGGCCTGGTCAGTTACAGCTTGCTCAGCGGCATCGGCCTCTACTGTTGCAGAGACCGGCTTACTCGACTGGCGTCGTAGGCTTTTCGGTTTTTGCAGGTTCGCCTGCCGCCAGGCGAACCTTTTCCGCAGCGCAGGCTTCGCGGGTCAGGCGGGCGTTCTTGACGCGCCGGCGGATCCACAAGCCCAGGCCCAGCACCAGCAGTGCGCCCAGTACCCACAGCTCATATTTCTTGACGCTGCCTAGCATGCCTTCCAGTACCGCGCCGAAATGGTAAGCCGCAGCCCCCAGCGCCGCGGCCCACACGGCGGCGCCAATCCCGTTCAGCAACAGGTAGCGGCCCGGCGGGTAGCCCGACAAACCAATGGCCACCGGCATCACCGTGCGCAAACCGTAGACAAAACGGAAGCTCAGCACCCAGATGTCCGGGTGCTTGCGGATGTGCTCCAGGGCCTTGTCACCCAGCAGTTGCCAGCGCGGCTTGCGTGCCAACAGTTTGCGGCCGTGCTTGCGCCCCAGGAAGTACCACAACTGGTCACCGGCGTAGCTGCCGAAAAAGGCAACGACCACCACCAGGTTGATATCCATGTATCCACGGAACGCCAGGAAGCCTGCGAGAACCAGAATGGTTTCGCCTTCGAAGAAGGTGCCTAGGAACAGCGCAAAGTAGCCGAAGTCATGCAGAAATTGTTGAAGCATGGTCTGGGTGCTGGCGAAATGAACGCGCAGCCTACGCCTTCGTGAACATTCATGAAAGTATCGAGATGTGTCACGAAGTGAACAATTCCTACATAAACGACGAATGCGACTACGGGTCGCATGCCGGTTGCCTTACGGTGCATGAGCTCACCACAACTGTAATTCCTTCGTCATAATGGCCGCTTATAACTGTCACGCTCGCCCGTCAAGCCGGGCTCAGGAGTCTGCCGTGAGCTTTACCCCCGCCAACCGCCTGTTTCCCGCCACCCGTCTGCGTCGCAACCGTCGCGATGATTTTTCCCGTCGCCTGGTGCGTGAAAACGTCCTGACGGTGAATGATCTGATCCTGCCGGTGTTTGTGCTGGACGGTGAAAATCGTCGGGAAGCGGTGGCGTCGATGCCGGGCGTGGAGCGCTTGACCCTTGATTTGCTGCTCGAAGAGGCCGCGAACTGGGTTGAACTGGGGATCCCGGCGCTGGCGCTGTTCCCGGTCACGCCGTCTGAACTCAAGTCCCTGGACGCCGCCGAAGCCTGGAACCCGGAGGGTATCGCCCAGCGCGCCACCCGCGCCTTGCGCGAACGCTTTCCGGAACTGGGAGTGATCACCGACGTGGCCCTGGACCCGTTCACCACCCACGGGCAGGATGGCATTCTCGACGAAGAAGGCTATGTTCAGAACGACATCACCGTTGATGCGCTGGTCAAGCAGGCCTTGTCCCACGCCGCAGCGGGCGCCCAGGTAGTGGCACCGTCTGACATGATGGACGGTCGCATCCAGGCGATTCGCGAAGCCCTGGAGCTGGCCGGCCACGTCAACGTGCGCATCATGGCTTACTCGGCCAAGTACGCCAGCGCCTATTACGGCCCGTTCCGCGATGCGGTGGGCTCGGCGCTGAACCTGGGCAAGGCCAACAAGGCCTCGTACCAGATGGACCCGGCCAACAGCCACGAAGCCCTGCATGAAGTGGCGGCGGACCTGGCTGAAGGTGCCGACATGGTCATGGTCAAGCCCGGGATGCCGTACCTCGACATCCTTTATCGGGTCAAAGAGGAATTCAAGGTGCCGACCTTTGTCTATCAGGTCAGCGGTGAATACGCCATGCACATGGCCGCAATCCAGAATGGTTGGTTGAGTGAAGGGGTGATCCTTGAATCCCTGACTGCCTTTAAACGTGCGGGTGCCGATGGCATCCTGACTTACTTCGCCGCCCGCGCCGCCCAATTGCTTAGAGAGCAACACTAGCCCTCACAGGAACACTCGATGAATACCGAAGGACTCACAGAAGTTGCCGTAAAAGACGCTCACCCGGTGGTTGAACAAGTCACCGAGACCCCGCCGGAGCTGGAGCCGGCACCGCCTGCCGTGGTGGCCGAAACGCCTGCCGCCGCACCAGTGCCGGTGGTTGCGATTCCCAACCTGGATGACAGCAGCCTGTACATCCATCGCGAGCTGTCACAACTGCAATTCAACATCCGCGTGCTGGAACAGGCACTGGATGAGTCCTACCCGTTGCTGGAGCGGCTGAAGTTCCTGCTGATCTTCTCCAGCAACCTGGACGAGTTCTTCGAGATTCGTGTTGCCGGCCTCAAGAAGCAGATCACCTTCGCCCGTGAACAGGCCGGCGCCGACGGCCTGCAACCGCATCAGGCCCTGGCCCGCATCAGCGAGCTGGTGCACGGCCATGTGGACCGCCAATACGCGATCCTCAACGACATTCTGTTGCCGGAACTGGAAAAGCATCACGTCCGCTTCATCCGGCGCCGTCACTGGACCACCAAGATCAAGACCTGGGTGCGCCGCTTCTTTCGCGACGAAATTTCGCCGATCATCACCCCCATCGGCCTCGACCCGACGCACCCGTTCCCGTTGCTGGTGAACAAGAGCCTGAACTTCATCGTCGAGCTGGAAGGTATCGACGCCTTCGGTCGCGATTCCGGCTTGGCGATCATCCCGGCACCGCGCTTGCTGCCACGGATCATCAAGGTACCGGAAGAGGTGGGGGGCGCTGGCGATAACTATGTATTCCTTTCGTCGATGATCCACGCCCACGCCGATGACCTGTTCCAGGGCATGAAGGTCAAGGGCTGCTACCAGTTCCGTCTGACCCGTAACGCCGACCTGGCGCTGGACTCCGAGGACGTCGAAGACTTGGCCCGCGCCCTGCGCGGCGAGCTGTTCTCCCGTCGCTACGGTGACGCGGTGCGCCTGGAAGTGGCCGATACCTGCCCGAAACACCTGTCCGACTACCTGCTCAAGCAGTTCAACCTGAGCGAGACCGAGCTTTACCAGGTCAACGGCCCGGTGAACCTGACGCGCCTGTTCAGCATCACTGGCCTGGACAGCCATCCGGAGCTGCAATACACGCCGTTCACCCCGCAGATCCCGAAACTGCTGCAGAACAGCGAGAACATCTTCAGCGTGGTGAGCAAGCAGGACATCCTGCTGCTGCACCCGTTCGAGTCCTTCACCCCGGTGGTCGACCTGCTGCGCCAGGCCGCCAAGGACCCGCATGTATTGGCCGTACGCCAAACCCTGTATCGCTCCGGCGCCAACTCCGAAATCGTCGATGCGCTGGTAGACGCCGCGCGTAACGGCAAGGAAGTGACGGCGGTGATCGAATTGCGGGCGCGGTTCGACGAAGAATCCAACCTGCAACTGGCCAGCCGCCTGCAAGCGGCCGGTGCGGTGGTGATCTACGGCGTGGTCGGCTTCAAGACCCACGCCAAGATGATGCTGATCCTGCGCCGCGAGGCCGGTGAGATCGTGCGTTACGCCCACTTGGGCACCGGTAACTACCACGCCGGCAACGCCAAGCTCTACACCGACTACAGCCTGCTGACCTCTGACGACGCGCTGTGTGAAGACGTCGGCAAGTTGTTCAGCCAGTTGATCGGCATGGGCAAGACGCTGCGCATGAAGAAGCTGCTGCACGCGCCTTTCACCCTGAAGAAGGGCATGCTCGACATGATTGCCCGCGAGACCCAGTTCGCCCTCGAAGGCAAGCCGGCGCACATCATCGCCAAGTTCAACTCGCTGACCGATCCGAAGATCATCCGCGCGCTGTACAAGGCCAGTCAGTCGGGTGTGCGCATCGACCTGGTGGTGCGTGGCATGTGCTGCCTGCGTCCGGGCATCGCCGGGGTCTCCCATAACATCCACGTGCGTTCGATCATCGGGCGCTTCCTGGAGCACACACGGGTGTTCTACTTCCTCAATGGCGGCGAGGAGCAGATGTTCCTATCCAGTGCCGACTGGATGGAGCGCAACCTCGACAAGCGTGTGGAGACTTGCTTCCCGGTCGAAGGCAAGAAGCTGATCATGCGGGTCAAGAAGGAGCTGGAGAGTTACCTCACCGACAACACCCACAGCTGGAGCCTGCAGTCGGACGGGCGCTACGTGCGCAACACCCCGACCGGCAACCAGAACCCGCGCAGCGCCCAGGCGACGTTGTTGGAGAAGCTGGGCAGCCCGATTCTGACGGTGAACTAAAAGCC
>NZ_JAXCIS010000147.1:0-34800 GCF_034044025.1 Pseudomonas sp. SED1 | reverse complement strand
TTTTGGTTACTTTTGGGCTCCTTTCAAAAGTGACCCGCTGTAAGAGCGGAACCCATTTGAGCCATCACCCAAATAACGGATATACACCCCAAACCAGCAGAACTTGCACCCCCCGCGCTCCCATGAAATAGTCAGCCAAGCAAGTGCTTGGTTGGCTACCATCGGAACACAAAGGAGCGAGTCCATGTCTGTCGCTATTCGTTTGCCGCTGCAAGTCTTCTTCGACCGCGAAGCCCGCCACCCACGGCAACGATTCCTGGTTCAGCCCATCAAAGGCGGCGAGGTCCAAACCCTCACCTGGGCCGACGCCGGCCACCAAGCCCGCTGCGCCGCTCACTGGCTGCGCGCCCGCGACCTCCCCCAGGGCTCGCACATCGCCCTGATCTCGAAAAACTGCGCCCACTGGATCATCGCCGACCTCGCCATCTGGATGGCCGGCCATATCTCCGTGCCGCTCTACCCCAACCTCACCGCCGACTCCGTCGCCCACGTACTTGAACACTCCGAATCCGCATTGGCATTTATCGGCAAACTGGACGACTGGCCTGCCATGTCCGCCGGGGTAAAGGCCGACCTGCCGACCATCAGCCTGCCGCTGTGCCCCGAGGGCGAATTCGACTTCACCTGGGCTGACCTGCAAGCCTGCTCACCCATCCAAGACAACCCCGCGCCAGCCGCTTCAGACCTGGCCACCATCATCTACACCTCCGGCACCACCGGCCTGCCCAAGGGCGTGATGCACAGCTTCGGCGCCCTGGCTTTCGCGGCCACTCGCGGCACTGAATTGTTCGGCCTGGGGGAGGGCGATCGCCTGTTGTCCTACCTGCCGCTGTGCCACGTGGCCGAGCGCATGTTTGTGGAAATGGCCTCGATCTACACCGGGCAAACCGTATTTTTCGCCGAGAGCCTCGACACGTTTCTGACAGACCTCAAGCGGGCCAGGCCGACAGCGCTGTTCGGCGTGCCGCGCATCTGGACCAAATTCCAGATGGGCGTCTACAGCAAAATCCCCGCAAGCCGCCTCGATACCTTGCTGCGCCTGCCCTTCATCGGCAAACGCGTTGGCCACAAAGTGCTCGCCGGGTTGGGCCTGGACGCCGTGCGCGTGGCAATCTCCGGCGCAGCCCCCGTGCCCGAAGCCCTGTTGGTCTGGTACCGCAGGCTCGGCCTGGATGTGCTGGAGGTCTACGGCATGACTGAAAGCTGCGGCTACTCCCACGTGTGCCGCCTCGGCGAGCAGAAACTCGGCTGGATCGGCCCGCCATGCCCGGACGTTGAAGTGCGCATCGGTGACGACGGCGAAGTCCAGGTGCGTAGCGGCGCGACCATGCTCGGTTATTTCAAGGATCCGGTGAAAACCGCCGAAACCATTACCGCCGACGGCTTCCTGCGCACCGGCGACAAGGGCGAGCAGGGCGCCGATGGCCGACTGCGGTTGACCGGACGGCTCAAGGAAATCTTCAAGACCAGCAAAGGCAAATACGTGGCCCCGGCGCCGATTGAAAACCGCCTGGCCGAGCATGCGCGTATCGAGCAGGTGTGCGTGGTAGGCGATGGCTTGAGCGCGCCCATGGGCCTGTGCGTGTTATCTGTAGTGGGCCTGCAAGATGCCGATGGCCAGGGGCGCCAGGCGTTGCAGGTCAGCCTCGAGCGCCTGCTGGAAGAGGTCAACCAGGTGCTGGATAAACATGAACGCTTGCGCCAACTGGTGGTGGTGAAAGACAGTTGGGCGGTGGAAAACGGTTTCCTCACGCCGACCTTGAAGATCAAGCGCAACGTGATTGAAGCCGTCTACGGGTCGCAGTTTCCGGCCTGGAGCGCGCGCTCCGAAGCCGTGCTGTGGCAGGATTGAGCACTGACATAAAACCAATAAGGACCGATCAATGAGCCTGTGGCGCACCCAACCGAATATCGAACAACTCAATGCGATCCAGAAAAACACCATCGGTGAAGTGCTGGATATTCGCTTCGAAAGCTTTGACGACGAGTCCCTGACCGCCAGCATGGTGATCGACCACCGCACCCATCAACCCTACGGCCTGCTGCACGGCGGCGCGTCGGTGGTGCTGGCGGAAACCGTGGGCTCCATGGCCAGTTACCTGTGCATCGACGCCAGCAAGTTCTATTGCGTGGGCCTGGAAATCAACGCCAACCACCTGCGCGGCTTGCGCAGCGGGCGGGTGACGGCGGTGGCCAAGCCGATTCATATCGGGCGCACCACCCACGTATGGGACATCCGCCTGACCAGCGATGAAGGCAAGGCCAGCTGCGTATCGCGCCTGACCATGGCCGTGGTGCCGCTGGGCGAGAACCCGCCGGCCCGATAGGCGTGGCGTGAGTGTCATCATTCCTGGCAGTTACAGTCATTGCCGTGACTGCCCGGTCTGGGGAGAATCAACGCTCTGTTTATGGTGATGGATCAGGTATGTCGCAGCACGTGTTTTTCGCTCACGCCAATGGCTTTCCTTCGGCGACCTACGGCAAGTTGTTTGCCGCCCTGGCCCCGGAGTACGCCGTCGCGCATTTGCCGCAGCACGGTCACGACCCGAGGTTTCCGGTGGATGACAACTGGCAGAACCTGGTGGACGAACTGATCCACCACCTTGAACAACAACCCGAGCCGGTGTGGGGCGTGGGCCATTCGTTGGGTGGCGTGCTGCACTTGCACGCCGCCATGCGTTGCCCGCAGTTGTATCGCGGGGTGGTGATGCTCGATTCTCCGGTGCTGACCCTGGCCGATCGCTGGGTGATCCGCGCGGCCAAGCGCTTCGGCTTTATCGACCGGCTGACCCCGGCGGGTCGTACCCTGGGGCGGCGTGAAGAGTTCGCCGACCTGGCGGCAGCGCGCCAGTACTTCGCCGGCAAGACCCTGTTTCGCGGCTTTGATCCCGAGTGTTTCGACGCTTATCTGCAACATGGCCTGGAGCAGGTGGGCGACCGCCTGCGTCTGCGCTTTGATCCGGCCACCGAGATCAGCATCTACCGTGGTGTGCCCCACACCAGTCCCGGCCAGGCCCGGCAATTGAAAGTGCCGCTGGCGGTAGTGCGTGGCCGCCAGAGCCGGGTAGTGATGCGTCACCATGCCAGCGGCGTGGGGCGCATGCCGATGGGTGAAATGCTGACCATGCCCGGCGGCCACATGTTTCCTCTTGAGCGCCCACAGGACACTGCCACCTTGATCAAGAATCTGTTTGCCCGTTGGGAAGCTCGCCAGCGCGAGCGCAGTTGCGCATGACCGCGCCCGTCGAAGAAGTCCGCCTGGCGTTGCCGCACATCGAGTTGGCGGCGCATCTGTTTGGCCCTGAAGACGGCTTGCCGGTGATTGCCCTGCATGGCTGGCTGGACAACGCCAACAGCTTCGCGCGTCTGGCGCCGAAACTCGATGGCCTGCGCATCGTTGCGCTGGACATGGCCGGCCATGGTCATTCGGCTCATCGTCCCGTCGGTGCCGGTTACTCCCTGTGGGATTACGTCCACGATGTGCTGCAAGTCGCCGAGCAACTGGGCTGGAAACGTTTTGCATTACTTGGCCACTCCCTCGGCGCCATCGTTTCCCTGGTGTTGGCCGGCGCCTTGCCGGAGCGAGTGACACACTTGGGATTGATCGATGGCGTGATCCCGCCGACCGGCACCGCAGACAACGCGGCCGAACGCCTCGGCATGGCGTTGCAGGCGCAATTGAACCTGCAGGACAAACGCAAACCGGTGTACAGCACCCTCGATCGGGCGGTGGAAGCGCGGATGAAAGGCGTGGTGGCGGTCAGTCGCGAAGCCGCCGAACTGCTGGCCCAACGCGGCCTTATGCCAGTTCCCGGAGGTTACACCTGGCGCAGCGACAGCCGTCTGACCCTGGCTTCCCCTATGCGTCTGACAGAAGAGCAGGCGATGGCCTTCGTGCGTCGGGTCGACTGTCCGACGCAACTGGTGGTCGCCGAAGACGGCATGTTGGCGAAACATTCCGAATTGCTTTCCGGGCTTCCATTCCAGGTGGCCACCTTGCCCGGTGGCCATCATTTGCACCTGAACGACGAGTCAGGCGCTACCCTTGTTGCAGACTGTTTCAATCGGTTCTTCTCCACGCCTTGACTTGGCGGAGTCAACTGCCGAGGCTGGGCGGATCGAAAGGGAGTCAACCATGAACGATCTCAACACCGCAGCGCACCCCAATGGCCTGGGCGCGCTCATCCGATGAGTATGCCGAAGGGATTTATCCGTATTCTGGGGCTGTGCTGTTTCAGCCCGCTGGTGTTCGCCGCCGACGTACCGGGTAGCCAGGACTTGCCCGCCGTGGCCCGTCAGGCCGACGCGCAGATCGTCGACTACCGCCCCGCTGAAGATAAAGAACGCATCTACCCGCTGGGCTCGATCCGCAAGATCAGCGGCCAGCTGCGCTACGAAGGCCAGGCCACCGCCCGCGGCCAGACCACCGCCATCACCTATGAACTGCCTGCCGAACACACTTCCAGCGCTGCATTCACCGCCACCCGCGAAGCCTTGCAGGCCCAGGGCGCGCAGTTGCTGTTCTGGTGCCAGGCCCGCGATTGCGGCGAAAGCAGCCTGTGGGCCAATGAAGTCTTCGGCAACGCCAAGCTGGTAGGCGCCGACGGCCAGCAGGAATACCTGTTGCTGCGCCTGGCGGCGCCCCAAGACAATTCCCTGGTCGCGCTGTACGGCATCACCCGGGGCAATCGCCGGGCGTATCTGCATGTAGAGCAGCTGGACGCCAGCGCGCCGCTGGGTGACTTGCTACCGACTTCCGCCACGCTGCTGCGGGAGCTGAAAAGCACTGGCGAGCTGGACTTCCCCAAGCTGGGTACCGAACCTGACGCCACCTGGCTCACCCTTATTTCCCGTGGACTGAACCTGGATGCCACCTTGCGGGTCAGTTTGACCGGGCCCACCGCCGAAGCATGGCGCCAGGGCTTGATTGATCAGGGCGTACGTGCGGCCCGGCTGGAAACCGGCACCGCCGAAGCGAAGGGTTTGCACCTGCATCTGATACGCTGACCGTTCCAGGGCGAACGGACCCGCGCCGTTCGCCTAAGCTCTTCCTCTTACAGACTTCTTTTCGAGAAACCACATGCTCAATAACGATCGCCTGCTGGTGCAGATCCTGCTGCTGGTGTTGTTTGGTGCCAGCTTCTGGGTGATGGCGCCGTTCTGGTCGGCGCTGTTCTGGGGCGCGGTGCTGGCGTTTGCCAGTTGGCCGGTGATGCGCCTGCTCACCCGCTGGCTGGGTGGGCGCGAATCCCTGGCGGCCGGAATCCTGACCCTGGTCTGGATGCTCTTGGTGGCGTTGCCGCTGGTTTGGCTGGGGTTCAACCTGGCTGATCATGTGCGCGACGCCGTTGGCTTGATCAAGGATATCCAGGTGGATGGTTTGCCCGAGGCACCGACCTGGCTCGGCTCCATTCCTTTTGTCGGCGAGCGGTTGGTGGCGATGTGGGACAGCATCGACCAGCAAGGCGCGGCGTTGATGGTCACCCTCAAGCCGTACCTGGGGCAGGTGGGCAACTGGTTGCTGGCCCGAAGCGCGCAGATCGGCGGCGGGATTCTGGAGCTGACCCTGAGCCTGGTGTTTGTGTTCTTTTTCTACCGGGACGGGCCGCGCCTGGCGATGTTTGTCCATCGTCTGCTGGAGCGGTTGATCGGCGACCGTGCGGGTTACTACATCGAACTGGTCGCGGGTACGGTGCAGCGGGTTGTCAACGGTGTGATCGGCACCGCTGCCGCCCAAGCCCTGCTGGCGCTGATCGGCTTCTGGATTGCCGGGGTGCCGGGAGCATTGGTGCTGGGCATCGTCACGTTCCTGCTGAGCCTGATTCCCATGGGCCCACCGCTGATCTGGATCCCGGCCACGGCGTGGCTGGCCTGGAAAGGCGACTACACCTACGCCGTGTTTCTCGGGGTATGGGGCACGTTCATCATCAGCGGCGTGGACAACGTGCTCAAGCCGTACCTGATCAGCCGTGGCGGCAACCTGCCGCTGGTGATCGTGTTGCTTGGGGTGTTTGGCGGGTTGATTGCGTTTGGCTTCATCGGCCTGTTCATCGGCCCGACGTTGCTGGCTGTGGCCTATAGCTTGCTGACGGACTGGAGCGCCAGCCAGGCTCAGGTACGGCGGGACGATAAAGCCGGGCAGTAAAGGTTCATGCAGGGCGTAGGAACCATTCCTACGCCCTCGGCAGCCACATCACTGCCGTCAGTCCACCGCCCGGCGTTTCCTCCAGGCTCAGCCGCCCACCGAGGCGTTCAACCGCTTCCTTGGCAATTGTCATCCCCAAGCCCACGCCGCCGGAGTTCCGGTTGCGCGAGCCTTCCAGCCGATAAAACGGCTCAAACACCGCCTCGCGTTTATCCGCCGCAATCCCCGGGCCATGGTCGATCACCTTGATCACCAGCGCCTGCGGGCTGTCCGCCAGTTCGATGCGCGCGGTGCCGGCATAGCGCAAGGCGTTGTCGATCAGGTTGTTCAGGCACGAACGCAGGGCCATCGGTTGCACCTGCAACGGCACACATTCACCACTGCATTGCACGTCGGAGCCGCGGTCCTGGGCGTTTTCACTCAGGGATTCCACCAGCGCCTGCACATCCAGCCAATGCCGGGTTTCACTGGTGCGTTGTTCGTGCAGGTAGCTCAGGGTGGCGTCGAGCATGCCGATCATGTCGTCCAGGTCCTGGCGCATCTGGCCCTGCAGCTTGGTGTCTTCGATCTGTTCCAGGCGCAGTTTGAGCCGTGACAGCGGCGTGCGCAGGTCGTGGGATACAGCGCCGAGCATGCGGGCACGCTGGGTGACCTGTTCGCGGATGCGCTTTTGCATCAGGTTAAAGGTCGACGCCGCCTGTCGTGCTTCCCGTGGGCCGGACTCGTTCAGCGGCGGGCTGTCGAGGTCCAGGCTCAGGCGTTCGGCTGCGGCACTCAGGCGCTGGATCGGCCGGCTGAGCAGCTTGGCGCCATACCAGGCCGCGATGATCAGCGAGAAGAACTGAAACGTCAGCGGCACCACAGGCCCGCCGAACCAGGGACGGCGATGCGCCTTGGGCATTGGCGTCAGGGTGCCGTCCGGCTCCTCGATAAAGGTTTCGTGTGGCGGTGGCGGCGGTGGGCCATAGTGGTGAAACCAGAAAAATGCCAGCACGTGGGCCAACACAATCGCCACCAGCAACACACCGAACAGCCGCCCGAACAGGGTGTTGAAGGCGTTGCGCATCAGCCGATATCCCGCGCATCGAACAGGTAGCCTTCACCGCGTACGGTCTTGATCAACTGCGGAGCCTTGGGATCATCCCCGAGTTTTTGGCGCAGGCGCGAGACCAGCAGGTCAATGCTGCGATCAAACGCTTCGATGGAACGGCCACGGGCCGCATCCAGCAATTGCTCGCGGCTCAGCACCCGGCGCGGGCGCTCGATAAACACCCACAGCAAGCGGAATTCGGCGTTGGACAGCGGCACCACCAGGCCATCGTCGGCCACCAGTTGGCGCAGCACGCTGTTGAGGCGCCAGTTGTCGAAGCGGATATTCGCCCGTTGCTCGGTGCGATCATCCCGCACGCGACGCAGGATGGTCTGGATACGCGCCACCAGCTCGCGAGGCTCGAAGGGCTTGGACATGTAATCGTCGGCTCCCAGTTCCAGACCGATGATGCGGTCGGTGGGTTCGCAGCGGGCAGTGAGCATCAGGATCGGGATGTCCGACTCAGCTCGCAGCCAGCGGCACAGTGACAAGCCGTCTTCACCGGGCAACATCAGGTCGAGCACCACCACGTCGAAGGTTTCGGCTTGCATGGCCTGGCGCATGGCGGCGCCATCGGTCACGCCGCTGGCGAGGATATTGAAGCGCGCCAGGTAATCGATCAGTAGTTCGCGGATCGGCACGTCGTCGTCGACGATCAGCGCGCGGGTGTTCCAGCGCTTGTCTTCACCCACAAGCGAGCCTTTTTGATCGTCATTCAGCGCAGGAGTCAGGGTTTGCATGGTGCGATCATCTACCTGGTGGGCCGCCGGGCCGAAGATCGGCGGCGAGGTTGTTGCGTTCAGCATAGGCGCCCAGCCCCGGGGCTGGAAGTTCTGTACGGTGGTTCACGTGTGCGAGGCTAATCTTCGGGGGTATTGCAGGCATGTCGGGAATGTATCGGTTTCGACACAATTGCCAGGGAGCCCGCAATCTGGCGGCTAAATCGCGAATTACCGATCATCGGATCCCGCAAACGCGCTGCTTGCGCTACAATCCGCGCCGATTTCGACTTGCCTGAGAGCCCATTCCAATGTCCGTCTGCCAGACTCCTATCATCGTCGCCCTGGATTACCCCACCCGTGACGCCGCACTGAAGCTGGCTGACCAGTTGGACCCCAAGCTATGCAGGGTCAAGGTCGGCAAGGAATTGTTCACCAGTTGTGCGGCAGAAATTGTCGGCACCTTGCGTGACAAAGGCTTCGAGGTGTTCCTCGACCTGAAATTCCACGACATCCCCAACACCACCGCGATGGCGGTCAAGGCCGCCGCCGAAATGGGCGTGTGGATGGTCAATGTGCACTGCTCCGGCGGTTTGCGCATGATGGCCGCGTGCCGTGAAGTGCTCGATCAGCGCACCGGCCCCAAGCCATTGTTGATTGGCGTCACCGTGCTGACCAGCATGGAACGTGAAGACCTGGCCGGCATCGGCCTGGATATCGAGCCACAGGAACAAGTGCTGCGCCTCGCCGCCCTGGCGCAAAAGGCGGGTATGGACGGCCTGGTGTGCTCGGCGCTCGAAGCCCAGGCGTTGAAGACCGCCCACCCGTCGCTGCAACTGGTGACCCCGGGGATTCGTCCTGCGGGCAGCGCCCAGGACGACCAGCGTCGCATCCTGACGCCGCGCCAAGCGTTGGACGCCGGTTCCGATTACCTGGTGATCGGTCGCCCGATCAGCCAGGCGGCCGATCCGGCCAAGGCACTGGCGGCGGTGGTTGCCGAGATCGCCTGACCTACCCGATCTGAAGCGGGCTCGGTAAAAAAATGTGGGAGCGGGCTTGCTCGCGAATGCGGTAGATCAGTCAAGAAATCCAGTGGCTGACACTCCGCCTTCGCGAGCAAGTCGAAACGTCGCACCGCCGCTCCCACATTTGGTTCTGCGGTGTGTCAGCTGACCTTCAGTACCAACTTCCCAAAGTTCTCGCCGTTGAACAGTTTCATCAACGTTTCCGGGAACGTCTCCAGACCTTCGACGATATCTTCCTTGCTCTTGAGCTTGCCCTGAGCCATCCAGCCGGCCATTTCCTGCCCGGCAGCGGCAAAATTCGCCGCGTGATCCATCACCACAAACCCTTCCATACGCGCACGATTGACCAGCAATGACAGGTAATTGGCCGGCCCTTTGACGGCCTCCTTGTTGTTGTACTGGCTGATGGCGCCGCAGATCACCACGCGGGCTTTCAATGCCAGGCGGCTGAGCACGGCGTCGAGAATGTCACCGCCGACGTTATCGAAATACACGTCCACACCTTTCGGGCACTCGCGCTTGAGGCCGGCGTGCACGTCTTCGTTTTTGTAGTCGATGGCCGCATCAAACCCCAACTCATCCACCAGGAACTTGCATTTGTCGGCGCCGCCGGCAATGCCCACCACGCGGCAGCCTTTGATCTTGGCAATCTGCCCGGCAATGCTGCCCACTGCGCCGGCCGCGCCGGAAATCACCACGGTGTCTCCGGCCTTGGGTGCGCCGGTGTCCAGCAGGGCAAAGTAGGCAGTCATGCCAGTCATCCCCAGTGCCGACAAATAGCGCGGCAGCGGTGCGAGTTTCGGATCGACCTTGTAGAAACCCCGTGGCTCGCCGAGGAAGTAATCCTGCACGCCCAAGGCACCGTTGACGTAGTCCCCCACGGCAAATTTCGGATTGTTCGAGGCGATGACCTTGCCTACGCCCAAAGCGCGCATGACTTCGCCGATCCCTACCGGCGGAATGTAGGATTTGCCCTCGTTCATCCAGCCACGCATGGCCGGGTCCAGGGACAGGTATTCGTTGTGCACCAGCACCTGCCCGTCCTGCGGCGTGCCCACCGGTACTTCCTGGTAGGTGAAGGTGTCCCGCGTGGCAGCACCGACCGGGCGTTTGGCGAGCAGGAATTGGCGGTTGGTCTGGGCAGTCATGGCAGGGACTCTTGAGAAGTGGACCTTGAGTGATAGACCCTTCGAGCCGCACCGGCAAGGTGCGCGGCACCTGCGAATGCCCCTCGATCCACTGCAATGATAGTGACGCCGGTCCCGTTATCACTGCGGCTCATGGTTCCCCAACCGGGCGTTTGATAGTGCTGACGTGCCCATGGCCGCTCTGGCTAGACTGGGGTCATCGAGCATCCCCATCGAAGGACATCACCATGAGCATGACATTTTCCGGCCAGGTCGCCCTGGTGACCGGCGCGGCCGCGGGCATTGGCCGCGCCACTGCGCTGGCGTTCGCCGCTGAAGGTTTGAAGGTCGTAGTCGCCGACCTGGACGCGGCGGGCGGCGAGGGCACTGTGGCGCTGATTCATCAGGCCGGTGGCGAAGCGGTGTTTGTACGCTGCAATGTCACCGCTCGAAGCGGACGTACAGCAGTTGATGCAGCAGACCGTGGACACCTATGGCCGGCTGGACTATGCGTTCAACAACGCGGGGATCGAGATCGAGAAGGGTAAGTTGGCCGACGGCAGTCTGGATGAGTTCGACGCCATCATGGGTGTCAACGTCAAGGGTGTGTGGCTGTGCATGAAGTATCAATTGCCGTTGCTGCTGGCCCAGGGCGGTGGTGCCATCGTCAACACGGCCTCGGTGGCGGGGCTGGGGGCGGCGCCGAAGATGAGTATCTATGCCGCGTCCAAGCACGCGGTAATCGGCCTGACCAAGTCGGCGGCGATCGAGTACGCGAAAAAGAAAATCCGCGTCAACGCGGTGTGCCCGGCGGTGATCGACACCGATATGTTCCGACGTGCCTATGAGGCTGATCCACGCAAGGCTGAATTTGCTGCCGCCATGCACCCGGTCGGGCGTATCGGCAAGGTCGAGGAAATCGCCAGCGCGGTGCTTTACCTGTGCAGCGACGGTGCTGCGTTTACCACAGGCCAGGCATTGGCGGTGGACGGTGGCGCGACTGCCATTTAGGAACTGACGCTGATGCCATTCAGAAAAGCGTTGGCCGCGCTGTGAGGCTTTTCCGCAGATGGCCAGATGCCTTGGCTGAATGTGTATCAGTAGGTAAATAATCAAATTAAATCAATGATTTAATAAATCTTCACCACGGCTGTCATTGGGCTTCTGTGCTTAACTGGTTTGGGTTAAATGACAACAGTTTAAGTGAGTGGCTCATGGATTTAGGGATCGATCGACAAGCCCTTGTACCGGTAGTGCAGCAAATCGTCAGCGCGTTGGCCGCCTGGATTCGCGAGAGCGGAGCCAGCCCCGGGACGCGGTTGCCTTCGGTTCGGCAGTTGGCCCACGAGAACCTGCTCAGCCAGTCCAGCGTGATCGAGGCGTTTGAGCGGATGGTTGCCCAGGGCGTGCTGGCCTCAAGGCAAGGCTCGGGTTTCTGTGTGGCCCAGCCTCCCGCCGAGCGCGGCCTTCGTTGCGAAAACCAATGGTATGAGGGCGCCGAGTCCGGGTGGGGCGCCTTCGTCGACAATCAACTGGGTGAACTGAAACTGGGGTGCGGCTGGCTGCCGGACACCTGGCGCGAAAGCGATGACATCAGCTACGCGATTCGTGAGGTCACCCGCACCGATACCGCCGCCGTCTTCAACTACAGCACGCCGCTGGGCCTGCCGGCGCTGCGGGAACAGTTGCTCAAGCGCCTGGCCCACATTCATGTGGCGGCCCGGGTCGACCATATCCTCATCACCCAAGGCGCGAGCCATGCCCAGGACCTGTTGATCCGCACACTGCTCAAGGCCGGCGATACGGTGGTGGTGGAAAGCCCGGGCTATGGCAACCTCTACCGCCAGTTGGCCTTTCACGGTATCAAGTTGCTGGAAGTGCCGCGCACACGCGGTGGTCCGGACATGCCTGCACTGGAGGCGCTGTTGCACGGGCATCGGCCCAAGTGCCTGTTCATCAACAGCCTGTATCACAACCCCACTGGCACCAGCCTGTCCCTGGCGGTGGCCGAGCGCTTGTTGCAATTGGCTCATTCCCGGGACTTCTTCATTGTCGAAGAAGACGTCTATGGCGATCTACAACATGCCAGCTGTACCCGGCTGTCGGCGTTGCCCCACGAGGACCGGGTGATCTATATCTCGAGTTTTTCCAAGACCCTCAGCAGCGCTTTGCGCGTGGGCTACCTCACGGCCAGCGGGGCGATCATCGCGCAGTTATCCAAGGTCAAGACCATGACCGGTATCGGCACCTCGCGGTTCGCCGAGGCGGTGGTGGCCACGTTGCTGGCCAATGGTACCTACCGCAAGTGGGTGCAGCGCCTGCGTCGGCGCTTGAGCACCGAAATGGCCGTCACCTTGCAGGTGCTGGAAGACGAGGAGTGGGAGGTGTTTGCGGTGCCGGCGGGTGGCATGTTTGTGTGGGCGCGGCCTGGCGTGGGTGACTGTTCGACGCTGCACGCGCAGGCTCGTCGGCTTGGGGTGTTGCTGTCGCCAGGGGCGCTTTTCAGCCCGACGGGCGAACACAGTGACTGGCTGCGCATCAACGTGGCCTATGCTTCTGATCAGCGCGCACTCGCGCTGTTCAAGGCCATGGGCCCGGCAGGATCGACCTCTACCATTCTGAAAACGACGAGGATGTAGCTTTTTGCCATTATTGTGGCGCCAAACGCTTGTGTTCAGTGCCCCGGGGTTGCGAATCTCGCTGCATCGAAACCGGGCTTGATGGCACCCGCCATTGCAAGAGGACTCAAGTGCAATGATTTCTGCCGTGCAACGACGTTTTGCCAACCTCGGTATGGCAAAGAAACTGGGCTTGGGCTTTGCCTTGGTGTTGCTGTTGACGGCGCTGGTGGCCGCGATTGGCGTGTGGTCGCTGCAAACCGTTGGCCAGCGTTTCGAGGGCCTTAAAGCCATGTCGGCGCTCAACAGCGGCCTGCTCAAGGTGCGCTTGATCGAGCAGGACTACGCGCTGCATGCTGACCCCAAGTCCGTGGATGCCTTGCACGAAAGCGTCGACGCATTGGCCGCCCAGGCCACGATTCTCAAGGGCCAGTCGCCCGCCAACGTCCCGGTGATGACCGACGTCGAGCAGGCGTTGGCGGCCTACCGCAAGGCGTTCGATGAGTTTGTCGAGCTGACCCAGACCAAGGACCTGGCCCTGGAAATGGCCAGTTGGTCGGTCTCCAGTGTCGCCAACAACCTTGATGTGTTGCAGGCCGGGCTGGCGGACGACGGCGCCTATGGCCTCAAGGAAAGCCAGGGCAAGGAAGGCGCCGAATTTATCGAGCAGGCGGGGCAGGTCAGCCAGGTATCGCGCCTGATGCTGCAAGCCATGAACGAAGCGCACGTGCGTCTGGATCAAAGCCGCAAGGGCGATGACGAGAACACCGAGCAAGGCAAGATCGAGCAGGCCGACCAGGCCTTGGCCCAGGTCGAGCAGTTGAAAACCACGGTCAAGGATTCCGGTTATCAAACCGTACTTAACGAAGTGTCCGGGCATATCGCGGCCTTCAGCGAAAAACTCGGCGAGTACACCGGCCTGCTGGCCCAGGAAAAGGTCGTCTATAAGCAACTGCACGAGCGCGCCGCCGAGGTGGTCACCCGGGTCAATCAGGCCTATGACGCAGAAGACCTGTCGATGCAGGCGCAGTTGAAGAAAAGCGCGTTGCTGATCATTGGCTCCTCTGCGTTGGCCTTGCTGGTGGGGCTGATTGCCGCGTGGATCATTACCCGGTTGATTGTGGCTCCGCTGCGCCGTGTGATTGCAGTGGCCCAGCAGATTGCCGCCGGTGATCTCAGTGGGCGCATGGAAGTCAGCCGTCGGGACGAAATGGGCCAGTTGATGCTCGCGATGCAGCAGATGAGCAGCGGCTTGAGCAACATGGTCAGCGGGTTGCAGGCGGGTATCGAGCAACTGGCCAGCTCGGCCCATTCGCTGTCCAGCGTAACCGAGCAGACCAACATCGAGGTCAGCAGCCAGAAGGAAGAGACCGAGCAGGTGGCTACGGCCATGAACCAGATGACCGCCACCGTGCACGACGTGGCGCGCAACGCCGAAGAAGCGGCCCAGGCTGCGCAGACCGCAGATGACAAGGTCGACAGCGGCCAGCAGGTGGTGCGCCAGAGCTTGCAGCGCATCGAATTGCTGGCCAGTTCTGCGACCTCTGCCAGTACCAGCATCGAAAGCCTGAGTGCGGAAATCCAGCATATCGGCACGGTACTCGAGGTGATCAAAAGCGTGGCCGAACAAACCAACTTGCTCGCCCTGAATGCGGCCATCGAGGCGGCCCGGGCGGGCGAGCAGGGCCGTGGTTTTGCGGTGGTGGCCGATGAGGTTCGGGCACTGGCCAAGCGTACCCAGCAATCGACCGAGGAGATCGAGCGACTGGTCAGCACCTTGCGCAGCGCGGCACAGTCTTCGGTGCAGCAGATCAAACAGAGTGGCGAACTGGTGAAGCTGGCGGTCAGTGATGCCCTGGAGACTGAAAGTGCCCTGGGCAGCATTGCGGCGGCGGTGTCACTGATCCAGCAGATGAACCAGCAGATTGCCGCGGCGGCCGAAGAGCAAAGTTCGGTGGCCGAGGAAATCAACCGCAGCGTCACCAGCATCCGTGCCAGTGCCGATCAATCGGCGTTGAGCATGCAGGGCAACGCGGCGTCGAGCATTGAGCTGGCGCAGTTGGGTACGGAGCTTAAAGGGATGGTCGGGCACTTCCGCCTTTGATCACCGCACGCCTGCGGCGATCAAAGGGCAGGGCCGTCAGGCGTTGTTGACCAGGAAAGTCAGCAGCGCCTCGTTGACGTAGTCGGGGTTTTCCCGGCTGGAGATATGCCCGGCGTCCGGGATTAACGCCAGCGCGCAGCCGATCAAGGTCGCCATTTCTTCTGACTCGGCCGGTGGGCGTGGCTTGTCTTGCTCCCCACACATCACCAGGGTGGTATCAGCGTTTAGGCGCGACAGCTGCTCCAGCACATCGGCGCGGCTGAAGATAATCCGGCCCAGGGGCACGATGCTTTGCAGCAGGCGCTCTTTGGGGAAGGCCTTCAGTGCGTTGCGAAAGTCCTGGTACAAGGCCGACTCCCGGTCGATGCCGGGGCGGAAGAAGATCGGCGCCACCACATCCAGCAGCGGTTCCGGAATGGCACCGGCATCTTCGATCATCTTGAACAGCGAGAAGTAGTACTGGCGAGTGGCTTCCGGCTCGGCACCCAGGTGCGTGTCCATCAGCACCAGGCTGTTGACCCGCTCGGGTGCCAGCAGCGCCAGGCGTGCGCCCCACATGCCGCCGACCGACAAACCTACGAGGTTGACTTGGGCGATGTCCAGATGATCCAGCAGGGCCAGGTGCTGGCGTGCGAGGTCGTCCAGGGATGCGGTGTTTGCAGGCAGTGGGCCGGACTCGCCGTGGCCCCATAACTCGGGGACGATCACTCGGTATTGTTGCGAAAGGGCTTCTATCTGCGGCGCCCACATCTGGCTGTCCCACAGGTAGCTGGAACCGAGGAGAACGGCCGGGCCGGTGCCCTGGTCGAGGTAGTGCAGCGGTTGTCCATCGATGATCACGACAGGCATGGCGAGGCCCTTTTCGTTAACGGAGAGAGGGGGCCTTTTTTACGCTATTCGGCGGGAAGGGGATAGGTGCAGAGTGATGGCATGTGGCGAGCGGGTTTACCGCCCACCACAATGGCAGGGGATCAGTCGTAGATGGCTTTCTTCTTCCAGTCTGCATCCGCGTCCGCCACTTTCAAGCCTTCGGTCAATTCGTTGACCTCGTCTTCAGCCGGCTCGAGGTTGGTCAGCACCATGGAGTTGGCGCGCGCCAGTTGCTTCTCCAGCAATTGCAGTTGCTGGCTGTACACCACGGGCTCTGGCTGTTTGCGCAGGTACTGCACGCCGCGTTCGAACGCCAGGCGTGCCTGGCCCGGCTGGCCCTGTTGCAGCGCGTGCTGGCCCAGGTTGTTGAAGAACTCGATGTGCAGCAGCACCAGGATGTGGCGGATTTCCTTGATCCAGTGCTTGGCTTCATTGGTCGGCAGGAAACCGTCCTGGGCCGCGCGAGTTACCTGGCCATGCAGGGCTTCCAGCAGGAACCGTACATCCTTGGCCTTGGCTTCGGTCTGGATCGGGCCGGGCGGGTTATTCACCGGAATCGATTCGCCCTGGGCCACCAGCGCGTTGAGTTCGGTGATGCGTGCCTTGAGCGACGCATTCGACTTGTCCAGGTTCAACAGGCGCTGGTTGACGTTGAGCTCCAGGCGGGTCAGCAGCAACTTGAGTCGCGGCGTCATCAATTGGCCTGGAAAGGTCTCCGTGATTTCACCGCAGCGACGCAGCCGGTCATTGAGTTCGATCCGGGTCCGGTTCTTTTCCAGCTTATTGTTTTCCACCACGTGGTTCATGTAGCCAATGGCGATCAGTATTACGATCCCGGCTATTACCAGCAGGGTGATCATGAGTGGTGTCACCGGTGTGACCTCTTTATGGGGTTTGCGTTGAAGTGTAGTGACTGGTGCAGTGGCCGGATAGGACTGAGCGACCAGTTGCGTCAGTAGTTGCTTCTATATAGCTGGGCAGTCCCTGCATGGATGCACATTGCCATCATTTGCTATGGCCAACTATAGCGCCTTGTGGAACGCCAGAATATAGGCGCCAAAGCCTGGACGGCGAGAAACCCTTGCAACCCCCGTAAACCACGGCGAAGTCATTGATTTAAATAAATTTATCCTTGGGGGTTGACGACCTCCCAATCCATCCATAGAATGCGCGCCACTTACAGCGTAAAGCACACAGCGAAACGCGGTAGGGAGTGAATGTTGTACGTGTGTCCCCTTCGTCTAGTGGCCTAGGACACCGCCCTTTCACGGCGGTAACAGGGGTTCGAGTCCCCTAGGGGACGCCATATGCGGGAATAGCTCAGTTGGTAGAGCACGACCTTGCCAAGGTCGGGGTCGCGAGTTCGAGTCTCGTTTCCCGCTCCAAATTTAAGCAGTGTTGCTCTCGGGCGGCGCTGAGTGAAACCAGGGCATAATCTTCGGATTTAATCTCTGGGCACTGAAACACACACCATGTGTTTCAGTAGCGTGTCCCCTTCGTCTAGTGGCCTAGGACACCGCCCTTTCACGGCGGTAACAGGGGTTCGAGTCCCCTAGGGGACGCCATTTGCGGGAATAGCTCAGTTGGTAGAGCACGACCTTGCCAAGGTCGGGGTCGCGAGTTCGAGTCTCGTTTCCCGCTCCATATTTAACGAAAACGCCGATCAGCAATGATCGGCGTTTTTGTTTGTGGGTTTTTTATGGGCTGGCGCGCAACGCCCCAACCCACGTTGCGCCTGGGCCGCTAGAAGTTATCCATCGCGTGGCACATCGACAGCCTTCCCGACGGCGTCGGTTCAATCGGATTCCACCGTTCAGCACCCTTCGGCAGTTCGGCCAACTCGAACGCACAACTGCTGGACAGGGACGCGCGCACCATGTAATCCATGCCGGGCTTGGGGATAAAGGTCATGGTGTTGAAACATTGCCGGCCAGCTTGCGGCAGCCCCAGGTAGTGAAAGGCGATGGGCGTGTTCGCCGGAATCACCAGTTCGGACGACACCGCACCGTCCCAGGTGTAAGTCGGCCCCGGCATACCGAGGCTTGCGCCATTGCGGTCGGAGAAGCCGGATTTGGCTGACACCATCACGCCTGCGCCGGGGACATTCCAGTCCAGGCAATCGCGACCGGGCACCGCACGCACCATGCCGTCGCTGATAATGCGCAAGCGCGCCGTCTCGGTGGATGGCGGCGCCGTGTAGGCGGTGTTGAGGGAGCGGATGTTATACACCTGGCCGCAGCCGCTGAGGAGTACCAGGAAGAGGGCGGGAATTACACGTAAAGTGCTCATGGCTGGCGGCAGTTCTGGCTGACCGACAGATGCGGCGCGGGCTCATGGCTGACCATCTGCAAGCCGTCGGCGCCCTGGAAGATAAAATAGGTGCTGCGACAATCCCTGAACGCCTGCGAGTAACCCTCAGCCCGGAATCCCTCCCCGTCGATCTTCTTAGTCACCGTATTATCGCGGCTGACGACAGCGAGTACCTGCTCATAGCTGTCGCCCATCTTCACGCCCGGCACACCGGTGGAGGTCATGGAGTTGGCACAACCTGTCAGCCCGATGGCCGCCAAAACCAGCGCGGCTCCGTACAGTCCATTGCGTATGTTGTTCATCCCTGCTCTCCATCCATGAGTTATGCAGGGTTGGTCAGCGCAAAGGCGAAAAAGTGCAACATTCATATCTGGCAATGTGACATTGCCCGCAAAGTCATGCTCTTTGCGGGCAACGGTTCACGGCTTGCCCGGATGTGGTTCCGGGTACTCGCTCGTCACTTCCAGTGCCTTGGCATACGGCCCGTCCCACAGTTGTTCGTGTAAATCTCCTACACGCTTGGCCATCGCTTCACTGCGCATCACCACTTCCAGGTTGCGCGAGTTATCGAAATAGCCACCCAGCCAGTTACTGGTCCCCACCCAGGCGACTTGCCCATCGATCTCCATGGTTTTGCTGTGAATCACCCGCGCATAAGGAATAAATCCCTGCTTGGCCTCGGGCAGCGTAACAATCTTGACCTCGACATTCGGCAGCACGGCCAGGCTTTTCAGGTACGGCAATTCCAGCGCTTCGGTGTTCCAGTTGGACACCATCAACTTGATCGACACCCCGCGCGCCGCCGCCGCACGCACCGCGTTGTCGATCACCGCGTAATAAGGGCGGGTTCTGTCAGGTCCATAGGAGAGCGGCGCGTAGTCCAGCAGTTGTACACGCACTTCCTTTTTCGCCTCGCCCAGCAGGCGTGGCAGTTCCAGCTGTGAATCACCCACGCCCGGCGGGTTGTAGCGTTGGGGGCTGGCCACCAGGTAGTTGCCGGTGCGCGCCGGTGTAGCGCCCGCGGCGGGCAGGGCGACAGGCTTGTTGGCGGCCAACGCTGCCTGGGCCTGCCAGTCCTGTTCAAAAATCGCCAGGGTCTGCGCCACGACACTTGCATCACTGATGAGCAGCCCGGTTTCGTGGATATGCTCCAGCGAACGCCAGTCGAAGTTCTGGCTGCCGATAAACGCCTCCTTGCCGTCCACCACCATGTATTTCGCGTGGATGATCCCGCCACTCAGCTTGCCATAGGGCAGGATGCGGAAGGTCAGGTTGGGAATGGCTTTCAGGCGGTCCAGGGTGGAAGCTTCCGACAGCCGCACGCCTTTTTCTTCCAGCAGGAAGCGAATCTTCACCCCACGTTTACCAGCGGCTTCCAGGTGTTCAATCACCTTGTCCATCACCGAGCCAGGATGATCTGCCGCGTAGAACTGGCCGATGTCGATGCGGCTTTTCGCGCCGTCAAACAGCCCGATCCATACCGGGCCGGGCTGGCGCAGGTCCGCCGTTCCCAGTTGCGTGTCCACCGGCACGGTGTGCACCAGTTCAAACCCCGGAATTGAAAAGTCCGCCTGGGCAAGCGGACTGAGGAGCAGGCCTGCAAGGCCGGCGATACGTAACTTTAACGATATGGACATAGGCGTCTCATCGGGCAAAAAGAAAGGGCGGGCGCATGATGCGCCCGCCCCGGGAAGTTCACGCAGTGCGGCTGTGCAGCGGCGCCGGCACCAGGTGCGGCACCTCACCCTGCACGCGGGCACCGGTTGCCGCGCGGATCAGCAGGATTTTCAGCTGGTCGTTGATGCGCTCCAGGCTGTCCTGGAAGAAGTTGTGGAACACCACGCAGAACAGCGCGATGGCGATACCCAAACCCGTGGCGAACAAGGCCGTACCGATACCACCGGAAATCTGGCCCGGGTCGGACACGCCGGCAGTGGCCAGCGCCTTGAAGGTGTCGATGATGCCGAGAATGGTGCCCAGCAGGCCGAGCAGCGGCGCGGCGGTGGTGATGGTTTCGATGATCCACAGGCTGCGGGACAGCGGCGCGCGGGTCTTGAGGTACTGGGTTTCGATCTCGTCGTCCAGGTCCTTGCGCGAACCATGGGAAGCCTTCTGCGCCAGGATCGGCAGCACCATGCTCAGCGGCAGGCTGTCGCGGCGGGTCAGGTTTTCCGGCAGGTCACGCTCGCTGTGCACATTGGCGCCCAGCACTTCAGTCAGCGCACGGGCCTGGCGGCGCACGTAGGCGAAGTAGAGGCCACGTTCGATGGTGATGAAGATTGCAATCGCCAGGGCGGCGTACATCACATAAAAGGTGATTTGGTGAAGCAGGTTCATGTCCATGATGCTGAGCCTCGCAGTTAGAAATTGGCTTCCAGGGAAACGGTGACGGTGCGGTCAAGCCCAACGATGTAAGCCGGGTCGCCGTCGCGGAAACCGCTGTAGCTCGCCGAGTTGGTCTTGGTGGTGTACACGCCGTCCAGGTACTTCTTGTCGAACAGGTTGTCGACGTTCAGGCGCAGGGTTGCGTCCTTGACGACTTTCTTGTCCACCGGCAGGTAGATACCGGCGCCGAGGTTGAAAATGGTGCGGGCGGAGATGGCTTCGTCGTTGGTCAGGTCGCCATAGAGCTTGCTGGTGAACTTGCCGCCGAAGGTGCCGTAGAAGCGCCCGTCGTCATAGCCGACGTTGGCTGCCAGCATGTTGGTCGGCACGTTAGCGAATTGCTTGCCGCTGGTGGGCAGCACGATCGGCTTGCCGGCGCTGTAGACGGTCAGGTCATCCTGCTGCTTGGAGCTGGTGTAGGTGTAGGAGGTGTAGTAGTTGAAGTTGTGCGGCAGCTTGCCGCTCCACTCCAGTTCCAGGCCTTTGTTGATGACGGTGCCGGCGTTGATGTCGGCGGAATCACCGTTGCTGTCCAAGGAGGTGAGCTGGCGATTCTTGAACTGCATGTAGAACAGGGTGGCGGCGAGGGTGCTGTCTTCGCCGGTGTAGCGCCAGCCCAGTTCCTGGTTCCAGCTGAGCTCCGGCTTGGAGTCGAGGGAGCCGACGCCTTTGTCGTACAGCACGTAGTTCTGTGGAATCCGCATGTTGCGCGACAGGCTGTAGAACAGCTGGTCACGCTCGTCGATCTGGTACTTCAGGCCGGCGTTGGGCAGCAGTTTGTTGTAGGTCTGGTTGGCCTTGCCCGGTTGCTCGGTGAGGCTGCCGTGGTTGGTGCCTTCACGCTCGACATTCATATAGGCAATGCCTGCGATCAGCGTCCAGTCCGAGTTGATGTACCAGGTGTCCTGGGCCCAGACTTTCTGCGCCGGGGTGACGGTGTAGCGGTCGCGACCCTGGACGGTGTTGCCATTGGCGTCGACCACGGAGTTGCCGTCCGGCCAGGTGTCGCTCGGCTTGCCATTGTTCTTCAGGGCAATGAACGGTTGGGTCTGGCTTTGGCGGGCGCGTTCGTACCAGTAGCCGAATTGCAGGCTGTGGTCGCCCAGGTCCCAGTTCAGCTTGGTGGTGATGCCCGGGCGCCAGGTCTGGGTGCGCGAAGGGCGGTAGTAGACGCCGGTGGTTGCGGAACCGTCGGCGTTGTATTGGGCCTGCGTCGGCAGGTTACCGAGGTCGAAAACACCGCCCTTGTTCGAGCCGCTGTTCAGCGCATAGGCCGAGGAGCCCACGCCGCTGCCGTTGCCGTAGTAGTAATACGGGATCACCGAGAGGGACAGGTTGTCGCTCAGTTTGTACTGGGTGTTGAGCACGGCGGTGAAGGTCTGGAACGGGTTCTGCGCCAGGTCGTAGTAGCTGCTGATTTTGCCGTTGGAACCCACCGCCGGTGTCGCCGGGTACGGGTCGTACTTGCGGCCGTACTGCTGGAACTGCGACTTGGTCAACTGGCTGTAACTGTTGTTGTCCTGCTCGTGGTACTTGAGGATCAGGTTGGCGGTGTTGCCGTTGCCGGCGTCGAAGAAGCTGTTCCACTCCACCTTGTCTGCGCGCACGGCACCCGAGCCGCGCCACATCTGGCCTTCGGTGTGGGAGGCCGACAGCCAGTTGCTCAGGCCGTTGACTTCACCGGTATTGAGGCGGGCGAAGGTCTTGCGGGTGGCATTGCTGCCGACCACTTGCTTGACGAAGGCACCGGTTTCCTTGGTGGGGCGAGTGGTCACGATACCGATGTTGCCGCCGCTGGAACCGATGTGCGGGCCGTCGGCTTCCGACGAGCCTTGGGTGACGAAGATCTGGTCGATGTTTTCCGGGTCGCCCAACAGGTTGGAGTACAACGCATAGTTGCCGGAGTCGTTGATTGGCATACCGTCCACCGACATGCCCACCTGGTCGGAGTTCATGCCGCGCATGGTGAAGCGGAAGCCCGAGAGGCCGGTGTTGTCTTCGCTGGAGATGTTCAGGCCCGGGGTGTACTTGAGCTTGTCGATGGCGTTGCCGGTGGCCGTCTGTTTGTCCAAGGCTTCCTTGGTGATGGTCGAGCGGCCCTTGGCGCTCTCTTCCTGAACCATGTAACCGCCCCCCGCGGTTGCCTTGCCCTGTACCCCAATGGTCCCGACGTCACTGTCGCTGGTGTCTGCCATGACCATTCCATGGGTCATGCTCGTCGCGGCAACGAGTGCCAGATGAATCCGGGTGAACTTCATCACTGTCGTCCTGGTGGTGTGTGCTTATTGCACGCTGTAGTTGAAGGTGGCGGTGAAGCGCTGCTCGTTACGTCCACCGAAGGCTTGTTCGGGGAACGGTTTCACCTGCTTGATACGGCGCAGGCTGTTCGTGGCGGCCCGGTTGAGCAGCATGCTCGGCCCCGGGGTCTGGATCCCGGAGTCGAGAACGCGGCCTTGGCGGTCGACCATTAACCAGACAACCACCTCGCCACTCGGGCGTTCGAGGGACGCCTGGCGCCCGGTGGGGTATTGCTTGTATGTGTCCAGCTCGTTGCGCAAACCCTTGAGGTAGCCGCCTTCCAGTGCCTGGCCGTCGACTTTCGGCGGCGCGGGCGGTGCTGCGGGTGCCGGCGTGGGTGCGGGAGCGGCTTGCACGGGCTTGGCGGCGACCGGCGCGGGTGCAGGCACAGGCGTCGGTTTGGCGACCACCGGCTTGGGCACGGGTTTCGGCTTGGGCTCAGGTTTTGGCAGTGGCTTTGGCACCGGTTTGGGGGGCGGAGGCGGCGGGGCGGGTTCGGCCTCTTCGTCTTCGATCACCGGTGGCGGTGGCTCTTGCTCCACCACGGGCTCGGGGACCACTTCCGGCTCGGGCTCCACCAGGGCAAGTTCAACCGCCGACTCGTCGTACTGTGGCTGAATCTTCAGGGGTTGGGACTGGATACCCAGTGCAATCAGCACCAGGGCGATCAGGGCCGGGACACTGCCCAGCAGCCGACGCGCACGAAACAAGGCGTACATGATCAGGACTTTTTCGTGGCGATGGAGACAGAGGTAAAGCCACCCACGCGCAGGGTGTCCATCACCTCGACCAGGCGAGAAACTTCGACGCCTTTGTCACTGTTGACGATGATCGTCGACTTGCTGTCAGGCTTCTCGGCAGCCTTGAGTGCTGGCACCAACGCCTCGACGCTCATGTCCTTGCCGTCGAGCTGCAACTGCCCTTCCAGACCCAGGGTCAGGATGAATTTATTTTGCGGCTTGAGCTGTTGTGAACTGCTGGCGCTCGGCAACTGAGTCTTCATGCCCAGGGCCGGAATCACGTTCAAACTCACCAGTACAAAAAACACCAACAGGAACATCATCACGTCGATCATCGGGATCAGTTCGATGTGTGCCTTGCGCTTTTTGGGTTCATCCCAAGTTCTCATTCCGCTACCCCGCCGTTGATTAGGGGCGACACGCTAGCAACCAAAAATGACCGAATGGTTAACTTTAATTTAAGCTTTTAAGGCTCTAGGACGCGTCTTACAGACGACTCGTGGGTCTGTTTAACTACGTAATGAAACTGACACGACGCGAGTACATTCTTGGAGAATTTATTTCGCGAGTCCCTTTGCATGAGCACTGTACTGCCGCATTTATCTACCCAGCGTTTGCTGTTGAAGCCTCTGCAAAAGGAGCAGGCCGAGACGTTGTCGGTGCTGGCCAACGGTCCCGATATTGCGAACAACACGGCTGCGATTCCATCGCCTTACACCTTGGAAACCGCACACGTCTTTATTGATGGCCAGGCAGAGAATTACCGCTCGGGGCATTCACTGGGGCTGGGTATTCATTTGCGGGAAACGGGCGAATTGATCGGCGTGATCAGCCTCAGGTTATCTGCGGCTCATAGGAGTGGGCACCTCGGGTATTGGGTGGCCGCCCATTGTCGAAGCCAGGGTTATGCCGCCGAAGCAGCGGCGCAGATCATGGCGTTTGGGTTTAGCGAATTGGCGCTGCAGCGTGTGGGCAGCCAGTGCTTTGCCCGTAACAAAGGGTCCGCTCGGGTCATGGAAAAAATCGGCTTGGGTTACGAAGGGTGCATGAAGGGCGCCTTCCTCAAGAACGGGGTCCACGAGGACATGTTGTTGTACGGCCTGGTGCGTGCCGACTGGACGGAGCGCGGTTGATGAGCGTCGATCACGACCGCCGTCGCGTACTGGGCGGGCTTGCAGTTGCCACCGCGTTTTCGATCCTCAGTCCTTTTGCCCGCAGTGCAGGCATCGACTATCCCTTCACCCTCGGCGTGGCTTCAGGCGATCCGTTGCCCGATGGTTTCGTGATCTGGACGCGCCTCGCGCCGTTGTTCAATGCCGCAGACGGTCGCGGCGGATTGAACCGAGCGGTGCCGGTGCGCTGGAAGGTGGCCAGTGATGCGGCGATGACGCGGGTTGTGCGCCAGGGCGAGGTGATGGCCAGCGAGCGTTTCGCCCATTCGGTGCATGTGGAAGTCGCCGGGCTGGAAGCGGGTCGACCGTACTGGTACCAGTTCGAAGGCCTCGGCGCGCAAAGCCCGGTGGGGCAGTCGCGCACGGCCCCGGCGGTGCATGCCATGGCGTCGGCGCAACTGGGTTTTGTCTCCTGCTCCCATTGGGAGCGAGGCTACTTCAGCGCCTATCGTCACTTGGCGGCCGAGCAGCCGGACCTGGTGTTTTTCCTCGGTGATTACATCTACGACAGTTCCTACGCGGCCGACTCCGGCAAGATCATTCGCCCCCACGGCAGTGGCAATGCGCTGAACCTGGTGGATTACCGCAACCGTTACTCTCTGTACAAGACCGATCCGGATTTGCAGGCACTGCATGCCGCGGCGCCGAGTGTGGTCACCTGGGACGATCATGAGGTGCAAAACGACTACGCGAGTCAGTGGTCCCAGGACCCGAACATCCCGGCGGCGAGTTTTCTCAAGCAGCGGGCGGCGGCCTATCAGGCGTTCTATGAACATATGCCGCTGCGCTTGAGCAGCTTGCCGCGAGGGCCGGACATGCGCATTTATCGGCGTTTGGATTACGGCCGACTGGCGCGTTTCCATGTGCTGGATGGTCGCCAGTACCGCTCCGAGCAGCCGTGCATTCTGGCCAATGGCAGCCACAAGGGGCATATCGCCGCGAATACCTGTGCCGACCTGCGCGATCCCCGCCGCACCATGCTCGGCTGGGAGCAGGAAGCATGGCTGGATCAGGGCTTTGCCGAGTCCCGGGCACAATGGAACGTGATCGCCCAGGACCTGTTGGTCGCGCCGCTCACACAACGAGACCTGACCAACCACAAGCCTGGCCGCTGGACCGATGGATGGGATGGTTACATGGCCAACCGTGAACGGATACTCGCTTCGATAGTGCGCAGGAAGGTGAATAACCCGGTGTTCTGGGGCGGCGATATTCACTCGTTCTGGGCGACGGACCTGCACGCTGATGGAGGGAATCTGGATTCGCCGGTGGTCGCTACCGAGTTTGTCGGCACGTCGGTGACCTCTGACGGGCCGCCGTTTGAGGCGTTCAATGCGATCCTGCCCCTCAATCCCCATGTGAAGTTTTTCGACAGCCGCCAGCGCGGCTATGTGTCGGTGGCGCTTGGGGAGAAGAGCATGCTGACGCACTTTCGGGTGATTTCCGATCCGAAGGATCCGAATGCCAGCGTCTCGACCCTCAAGTCGTTTGTGGTGGAGCCGAGCAGGGCGGGAGCGATTGCGGTTTGACTAGCTGAGGAGGGCTTTTGTGGCGAGGGGGCTTGTCCCCCGTTGGGCTGCGAAGCGGCCCCGAAAATCTCATGCCGGGCTCTGCCTGAAGGGAAGCTGATTGCCTTCTGGGGCCGCTGCGCAGCCCAACGGGGGACAAGCCCCCTCGCCACAGGTTGTTTGCCAGCCAGAAGAGGATTCTCAATCCAGGCTGTATCGCACCGATAGTGCCCCTTTTTTTTCCGAAAGGGCCAGGATCTTTATCTGGCCCACGTCCCCCAATGCCTGCACATGCGTACCGCCGCAGGCATAGGCCGGCAGCTCGCCAAAACCCACTTCCCGCGTGCCTTCATCCAGTGCCATGTGGCGCGGCAGGTTGGCGGCGATCCATTGGTCGACTTGCCGCTGAATCACCTCGGCGTCCATGGCCTGGGCTGACGTACCGCGAATAAAGGTGATCTTGCCTTCGCCCGGCCAGTGATGGGCCTTGATCGGCATCCAGCCCAGGGTTTCGCCGGCATTGCCGATCAGGTGCCCGGCCGAGTGCAGGCGCGTGTGCAAGGTGCGGCGGTCTTCATCGACGCGTGCCTGTATCGCGCCGGGTGCTAAGGGGCGGTCGACGTAATGCACGATGCGATCGCCTTCCTGCACGACCTTCAACACCTGGCTTTCTCCCAGCCAGCCGGTGTCGCAAGGCTGGCCGCCACCTTGGGGGTGGAAGATCGTTGACTGCAGGGTCACTGCAAATTGGTTATCAAAAGGCGTGCATCCCAGCACTTCAAGTTCGGCATTCAAGTGGTCATGGGTAAAAAACAAGCGCTGGGTCATCATCTACATCCGCATCAGGGTTTCGATCCGGCAGTATAAGAAGTGCGCCAATGGGTGATAATCCGTTCAAATCTCAATGGACTTGTGCGTCATGAGCATCAATCTTCCCTTGCCACTACTCGGTGAAATGGCGATTTTCGTCAAGGTGGTGGAAACCGGCAGCTTCTCAGAAGCCGCGCGGCAGTTGGGTGCATCGCCGTCGTCCGTGAGCCGCAGCATCTCGCGCCTGGAAAAAGCCCTGGCGACTCGCCTGCTGCAACGGACCACGCGCAAGTTGCGCCTCAGCGAAGGGGGCGAAGAGGTATTCAAGCGCTGCCAGGAAATGGTCAGCGCCGCGCGTTCGGTGATGGAAATCAGCGGGCAGTACACCCATGAAGCCGAAGGGCTGGTGCGGGTCAGCGTGCCCAAGGCGGTGGGGCGGTTTGTGGTGCATCCGCATATGCCGGAGTTTCTGCGGCGTTATCCCAAGGTCGATGTGCAATTGATCCTTGAGGACCGGCATGTTGACCTGATTGATGACAATGTCGACCTGAGCATCCGCATCACCGACAGCCCGCCGCCGGGCCTGGTGGGGCGGCAATTGCTGCCAATCGAGCATTTGATCTGCGCCACGCCGCAGTATCTGGCCGAGCATGGTACGCCGCAGCATCCCCATGACTTGCTGGAGCACAGTTGCATCTACCTGGGCGAGACGTCGGGGGATGCGCGCTGGAAGTTTCGCCAGGGCAGCAAGGCGGTGACAGTCGGGGTGCGCGGGCGGTATGCGGCCAATCACACCGGGGTGCGGCTGGATGCGGTGTTGCAGCACGTGGGGATTGGCAGCTTGCCGTATTTCACGGCGCGGCATGCGCTGGAAGCGGGGGAGGTGGTGCAGGTGTTGCCGGGTTGGGATTTTATCGCGTCGTACCACGGGGATGCCTGGTTGCTGCATTCGCCGACGCGGTATCTGCCGCCGAAGTTGCGGGTGTTTATTGATTATTTGGTGGAGTGCATGGCTAAAGAGCCAACGCTGAAGAAACTGTAGGAGCGAGCTTGCTCGCGATGGACGTTAACGATAACGCGTGCATCCTGAATGCACGCGGCGCCTTTGAGTTCTTCGCGAGCAAGCTCGCTCCTACAGTGGGTCCGTGTTAGTGCTTGGGCTGGTCATTGGACATGGCCAACAACTGCTTTTCCTGGTTCCAGTCGAACGGTTCGTCGTTCTGTTCAGCTTCGAAGCGACGTTCTTCCAGGGCCTGGTACAGGTCTAGTTCGTCGTCGGGCATGAAGTGCAGACAGTCGCCACCGAAGAACCACAGCAGGTCGCGCGGCACCAAGTGAGCAATTTGCGGGTAGCGCAGGATGACCTGGCTCATCATGTCCTGGCCCAGGTACTGGCTTTCGATCGGGTCGATCGGCAGCAGGGCGCGCAGTTCATCGAAGCGCTCCAGGAACAGAAGGTGGCTTTCCTCGGGAACCTGTTCGGCTTCGCCGACGGCAACCAGGATGCTGCGCAGGTGGTCGAGCAAGACGAGATGATCGGCAACGACATTGGACACGAGATAAGTCCTCAAGAGCAAAACGGGCGCGAGAGTATATAGCTCAAGCGCCCGTTTTTATATGACCGCTGGGATCAGCGGACTTTTCCCTCAGCCTGGCTCAGCTCTTCCTTGCTGAAATCATCCACGTCGATCACCTTGCGTCGCGCTGCTTCGGCGTCACGCAGGGTTTGCGCCTCGGCCGGTTGCAGCACGCCGGCATGCAGCGCGGCGTCGATGGCATGTTCGCCAGCGGTCGGTTTGACCTGGCCGCTCTTGAGGCCTTCGTGGAGTTTTTTCTGCAACGGGTGGCTGTCGGCCAACAGGTCGTAGGCATGTTGCAGGGCGCCCACCGGATCTTCTGCGGACTGTGGGCGATAGCAGCCCGCCAGCACTGCTTCCAGGGCCGGGTCACCCTTGGCGCGACCAATCACCGCGGCCACTTCTGCATCCAGCGCATCGGACGGGCCCTTATGGCGACGACCGAGCGGGAACACGATCACCCGCAACAGGCAACCCAGCACCTTGTTCGGGAAGTTGGTCAGCAGTTCATCCAGTGCGCGCTCGGAGTGGCCAAGGCTTTCTTCCATGGCCCAGGCGAACAGCGGTTCCAGGTGGTCTGGCGAATCCAGGTCGTGATAACGCTTGAGCGCCGCCGATGCCAGGTACATATGGCTCAGCACATCACCGAGGCGCGCCGACAGGCGTTCGCGACGTTTCAATTCGCCGCCCAGCAGCATCATGCTCAGGTCAGCCAGCATTGCGAACGCAGCGGCCTGACGGTTGAGTGCGCGGAAGTAGCCTTGGCTCAAGCGGTTGCCCGGGGCTTTTTCGAAGTGGCCGAAACCGAGGTTCAGCACCAGGGTGCTGGCGGCGTTGCTCACGGCAAACCCGATGTGCTGCAGCAGCAGTCCGTCGAATTCCTTAAGGGCCTGGTCATGGTCTTCGCGACCGGCCAGGGCCATTTCCTTGAGTACGAACGGATGGCAGCGAATCGCACCCTGACCGAAGATCATCAGGTTGCGCGAGAGGATATTCGCGCCTTCCACGGTGATGAAGATCGGCGCGCCTTGCCAGCTGCGGCCCAAGTAGTTGTTGGGCCCCATGATGATGCCCTTGCCGCCGTGCACGTCCATTGCATGGCTGATGCACTCGCGGCCGCGTTCGGTCAGGTGGTACTTGAGGATCGCCGACAGCACCGAGGGTTTTTCCCCCAGGTCGACGGCATTGGCGGTGAGCATTCGCGCGCTGTCCATCAGCCACGCGTTACCGCCGATGCGGGCCAGGGCTTCCTGGATGCCTTCAAAGGCCGCCAGCGGTACGTTGAACTGCTCGCGCACCTGGGCATATTGGCCGGTCACCAGGCTGGTGAACTTGGCCGCGCCGGTGCCAACTGCTGGCAGGGAAATCGAACGGCCTACCGACAGGCAGTTCATCAGCATCATCCAGCCCTTGCCGAGCATTTCCTGGCCACCGATCAGGAACTCCAGGGGAATGAACACGTCCTTGCCGGAGTTGGGGCCGTTCATGAACGCGGCACCCAGTGGCAGGTGACGGCGGCCAATTTCAACGCCCGGTGTGTCGGTGGGGATTAGCGCGAGGCTGATGCCGAGGTCTTCTTTGTCGCCCAGCAGGTGGTCCGGGTCGTGGGCCTTGAACGCCAGGCCAAGCAAGGTCGCCACCGGGCCGAGGGTGATGTAGCGTTTTTCCCAGTTCAGGCGCAGGCCGAGGGTTTCCTTGCCTTCCCATTCGCCTTTGCAGATCACCCCGGTGTCGGGCATGGAGCCGGCGTCGGAGCCGGCCAGCGGACCGGTCAGGGCAAAACACGGGATATCGTCGCCACGGGCCAGGCGTGGCAGGTAATGGTTGCGTTGTTCATCGGTGCCGTAGTGCAGCAGCAATTCGGCGGGACCGAGGGAGTTGGGCACCATGACCGTGGAGGCGAGGTCGCCGCTGCGGGTCGCGAGCTTCATCGCGACCTGGGAGTGGGCGTAGGCGGAGAAGCCCTTGCCGCCGAATTCCTTGGGGATGATCAGGGCAAAAAAGCCATGCTGCTTGATGTGTTCCCAGGCGGCGGGCGGCAGGTCCATGGCCTGGCCGATTTCCCAGTCGGTGACCATGGCGCACAATTCTTCGGTGGGACCGTCGATGAAGGCTTGTTCTTCTTCGGTCAGTTGCGCCTTGGGATAGGCCAGCAGCTTGTCCCAGTCGGGGCGGCCGCTGAACAGCTCGCCATCCCACCACACGGTGCCGGCGTCGATGGCGTCGCGCTCGGTCTCGGACATCGGCGGCAGGACTTTCTGGAACCAGTTGAACAGCGGCGCGGTGAAGTACTTGCGACGCAGGTCCGGCAGCAGCAGCGGGGCGGCTACCACGGCGATCAGTACCCAGAAGATCAGCAGCAACCAGCCTGGTGCGTGGCTGAAGGCGCCCATCGCCAAGAGGTAGACGGCGACCACGCCGATGGCGGGCAGGGGCGCGATGCGCCGGTGCGCCAGGTAGGCAATGCCCACCACCAGAACCAGTATCCACAACAACAGCATATTCAATCCTCCGTGAAACCAGATGCGAAATCACCTCAGAGCTTAGTCGGCATCCGAACAAGCGGGGTGATGAGGGTGTTACGTGGTGTGCCGACAATGATCAGCACCAGGCGCCGACATTTGGCTGAATCGTCGTTATCCCAGGTGCAGGCCTGTGGTTAGACTCAGGGTTTGCTATCTGAGATTAACCTCATGAATGCGTACTTGAATCCCGGCCGCTTCATCGATAGTGACCACCCTGCGGTGGTGGAGTTCGCCGAAAAACATCGCGGTTCGAGTGCCGCGCCCCCTGACCAGGCAGTCAGTCTTTACTATGCCGTTCGCGAGGCGGTGCGCTACAACCCCTACACGTTCAGCCGCGACCCGCAAACCCTCAGCGGCAGCTTCGCCCTGGCGACCGGCGAGAGTTATTGCGTGCCCAAGGCGACGCTGTTGGCGGCGTGTGCAAGGCACTGCGGGATTCCGGCACGCATCGGCCTGGCTGACGTGCGCAACCACCTCTCGACGCCGCGTTTGATTGAACTGCTCAGAAGTGACGTATTTGCCATGCACGGCTACACCGAGCTGTACCTGGACGGCCGTTGGGTCAAGGCCACGCCCGCGTTCAACCAGCAACTGTGTGAGCTGTTCGACGTGCCGCCCCTGGAGTTCGACGGCATCCACGACAGTGTCTTCCACGCCTTCAATCGCAAGGGCCAGCGGTCAATGGAGTATGTGGTGGACCATGGGCAATTCGCCGAGGTGCCCGAAGAATTCTTCTTTGCCCACATTCAGAAATGTTACCCACACCTGTTTGGCGAGCAGATGCCGATGCTGCTGGGGGACATGCAGAGTGATTTAAGCCGGACGTGATCCGGCGTATGCTGCCCCGGCATTCATCCAACCATCTTTTTCAAAATCGGGGCGGTCATGCTGAAAATCTGGGGTCGTAAAAATTCGTCAAATGTCAGGAAAGCACTGTGGTGCGCCGAGGAGCTCGGCCTGGACTATGAGGCAATTGATGCGGGCGGGGCTTTTGGTGTGGTCGACACGCCGCAATACCGCGCGCTTAACCCCAATGGCCGCGTGCCGATGATTGAAGATGGCGACTTTGTGTTGTGGGAATCCAACACCATCGTGCGCTATCTGGCTGCCAAACATGCACCGGATTCGAATTGGTACCCCGGCGACCTGCAAGCCCGCGCCAACGCTGAAAAGTGGATGGACTGGACCACCTCGACCCTGGCCGAACCCTTCAAGACCGTGTTCTGGGGCGTACTGCGTACCCCTGCTGAAAAGCAGAACTGGGACACCATCCACGCCGGGCGCCAAACCTGTATCGATGTGCTGCAAACCGTCGAGCAGGCCTTGGCGACGCAACCTTACCTCTCCGGCAAAGAGATCGGCATGGGTGATATTCCCTTGGGCTGTTTCATCTATGCCTGGTTCGAGATGCCCATCGAACGCCCGTCGATGCCGAACCTGGAGGCCTGGTACCAGCGCCTGCGCCAGCGTCCGGCCTATCAAAAAGCGGTCATGACCGCGTTGACCTGATACCCACTATTAATACGGGTTACTGTACTTGTGCGGCGCGGACAAGCACCATGCTTGTCACGCGCAGCCGTTGTATTCCGTGCGGTCTGCCCTCATGTAACAATTCTATTCCTCTTCTTTGGTGCGTAATCAGATATGAGTTCCGCTCTGTCCATCCGGCAGCTAACCAAAACCTACGGCAACGGTTTCCAGGCCCTGAGTGGTATCGATCTGGACGTCGCCGAAGGTGATTTCTTCGCCTTGCTCGGCCCCAACGGCGCCGGCAAATCCACCACCATCGGCATTCTCTCGACCCTGGTCAACAAGACCAGCGGCACGGTGAATATCTTTGGCCACGACCTGGATAAATCCCCGGCGGCGCTCAAGCGCAGCATTGGCGTGGTACCCCAGGAGTTCAACTTCAACCAGTTCGAAAAGACCTTCGACATCGTTGTGACCCAAGCCGGTTACTACGGCATCCCGCCGAAGATCGCTAAAGAGCGTGCCGAGCAATACCTCACGCAACTGGGGTTGTGGGACAAGCGCGACGTGCCTTCGCGCTCCCTGTCCGGCGGCATGAAGCGCCGTCTGATGATTGCCCGCGCCCTGGTTCACGAACCGCGGCTGCTGATCCTCGACGAACCGACAGCGGGTGTGGACATCGAACTGCGTCGCTCGATGTGGACCTTCCTCACCGAGCTGAACCAGAAAGGCATCACCATCATCCTCACCACCCACTACCTGGAAGAGGCTGAGCAGCTGTGCCGCAACATCGGCATCATCGACCACGGCACCATCGTCGAAAACACCAGCATGCGTTCACTGCTGAGCCAGTTGCACGTCGAGACCTTCCTGCTCGACCTGAAAAACGACATGACGGTTGCGCCCCAGCTGATCGGCTACCCGAATCGCCTGGTGGACAGCCACACCCTGGAAGTCCAGGTAGACAAAGCCGTGGGCATCACCGCGTTGTTCGGCCAGTTGGCCACCCAGAACATCGAAGTGCTGAGCCTGCGTAACAAAACCAATCGCCTTGAGGAGTTGTTCGTGTCCCTGGTGGAGAAAAATCTGGCGAAGGTGGCGGTATGAGTTCGGAACTGCAACCCAACCTTGTGGCGCTGCAGACCATCGTCTACCGCGAAGTGAAGCGCTTTACCCGGATCTGGCCGCAAACCCTGCTGCCGCCGGCGATTACCATGGTTTTGTACTTTGTGATCTTCGGCAACCTGATTGGTCGGCAGATTGGTGATATGGGTGGTTTCACCTATATGGAATACATCGTGCCGGGGTTGATCATGATGTCGGTGATCACTAACTCCTATGGCAACGTGGTGTCGAGTTTCTTTGGCAGCAAGTTCCAGCGTTCCATCGAGGAATTGATGGTGTCGCCGGTGTCGCCCCATACGATTCTGATCGGCTACACCCTGGGCGGCGTGCTGCGTGGGTTGATGGTCGGGGTGATTGTGACGATGCTGTCGTTGTTCTTTACCCATTTGCAGGTGCATCACCTCGGGATCACCCTGCTGGTGGTGGTGCTGACGGCGACGATCTTTTCGTTGCTGGGCTTTATCAACGCGGTGTTTGCGCGCAATTTTGATGATATTTCGATTATTCCGACGTTTGTGCTGACGCCGTTGACGTACCTGGGTGGGGTGTTTTATTCGATCACCTTGCTGCCGCCGTTCTGGCAGACGGTGTCGTTGGCTAACCCGGTTTTGCACATGGTTAACGCGTTTCGCTATGGGATCTTGGGCGTTTCGGATATCAAGATCAGTGTGGCGATCACGTTTATGCTGGTGGCGACTGTAGTGCTGTATGTGGGGTGTGCGCGGTTGCTGGTGAGTGGGCGTGGGATGCGCACCTAAGCGTTGATTTTGCGTTTTTGGGGGAGTACATATCCGTTTCTTCGGTAACGGCCGCTTAGGGTTCCGCTCTTACAGCGGGTCACTTTTGAAAAGCGCAAAAGTAACCAAAACGCTCTGCCCCGCCTGTCGGCACCTCGCCTAGGCTCGGTGTTCCCTCACTCCGGCACCGCGAAGCGGGCCGCCGCGACGGGCCATCCATGGCCCGGCGCGGCTAAACCGGCGTCCTGCCGGTTTACCCGCTCCGCACTGCCTGCGCTCGGCCTCGGGCTGAATGGGGCAGTCAGATCAAGATCAAAAGCAAAAGCACAGCGGCCTCCCGGCCGGCTTCCTTCTCTGTAGGAGCGAGCTTGCTCGCGAAAAACCTGAGACCGCCGCGTTCATCCAGAATGCCAGCGTCATCGTTAACGACCTTCGCGAGCAAGCC
>NZ_JAXCIS010000146.1:0-20426 GCF_034044025.1 Pseudomonas sp. SED1 | reverse complement strand
TTCCTGGTTTTGTCAGCTAGCCCTTCACTGTTTTAGGCGCCTTGCCTTCCTTCATCTGTTGCAGCAACGGCGCACATTGGTTCGGCTCATCGCCGCTCGGTGCCACCAGCGCCAGCAAGCCTGCTGCCGGACCGGCAATCACACCCAGTGCAACCATTCCCGCGCCACGCAGCATCAGCGGCACCGCCTTCACGCCAGCATTCGGCTTGATAAACGGCCCGTTGACATACAACGGCGAGCGCAGGGAGAACAGGCGGAAGCCTTTCGACTCTGGCGTGATCGTCAGATCAAGCTGCTCACTGGCCATGTTCGCAGTGCCATCGATGTAGATGATCGCGTTCTCGGTATCGAACACAAACAGACGAGTCGTCGCCAGGCCGGACTTGATGCCAAAGTCTGCCGCCGCGCAGTTGATCTTCACTTCCTTGTCGCCAAACAGTCGGCCTACCACGTAGTTGCCGACGTTAAGCCCGGCGATTTCCATCAGGCCACGGCTGATGGCGCCGTCGTTGATCAACATCTTCAGATCACCATTCGACGTGCCCAACAGCGCCGCGACGGAGTTGCCGCGCCCGGAAATGTCGGCGTCACCGTTGAGTTCACCGAAGCTGGTTTTCATCGGTTCAAAGGTCGGGAACAGCTGCTTGAGCTTGAAGTTACGTGCGGTGAGTTTGGCCTGGCCTTCCATCGGCGTGGTGCGCCCATTGAGGCGAATCTGCGCGTCGAGCTTGCCACCGGCTACGCCGAAACGCAGGGGCTCGAGGCTCAACTGGCCGTCGTTCAACACCAGGTGGGTGTAGAGGTCGGTGAACGGCAGTTCGGCACTGTGGACGATGCGCTTGCCGGTGAATTCAACGTCGGCATCCATGTCGCGCCAGCGCTCCGTGCGGAACTCTTCCACCGGTAGCACTTTGGTTGCCGGCTGCTTGCTTTCGCCGCCACGGGCTTTTTGCTTGGCGTTGGAGTCGGCACCAATCAGCGGCGCCAGGTCGGCCATCAACAGTTGGTTGGAAACCAGCGCGCCCGTGAGCTTGGGCCGTGGCTGGCTGGCGACGTAGCCAAGGTTGCCGTGGATGTCGCTATTGCCGATCTTGCCGTTGAAGTTTTCATACTGGAACGACGCACCGCTGGCCTCATGCAATTTGGCGATCAAGTGGCCGTCGGTGGAATAGGCCGGAGAATCCGGCAAGGTCACGCCGGTGAGCGGGTACAGGTTGCCCAGGCTGCTGCCGGAGAGCTTGAGGCGCAGGTCGAGCGCGCCAAGGTTCATCGGGTCGGTGAGGGTGCCGGCCAGCGCGATGCTGGTGTCGCCGATCCTGGCCTGGGCTTGCAGCGGGAACGGCTTGGCCGCGTCCTGCAATGCCAGCAGGCCACCGATCTTGCCGGTGCCATCGAGCTTCTGGCCGTGGTACTGGCCTTTGACCTTGAGGGCGAACGCGTAATCCTGCGGCGCCGAGCCTTTTTCCAGGGCCTTCTTGGCGTCGGCGTCCCCGACTATTTCGCCGAAGGGAATCGGCTTGCCGAGCAAATCAATCACTACGTCGAGTTGGGTCTTGAGGGTTTGGTCGTCGAGGGTCACGTGGCCTTTGTCGAAACCAATCGCGCCGATGTCCACCACCCAGTTGGAGGGTTCAGCGTTCGGGTCCTTGGGGTCGAACTTGAAAGTCCAGTTGGCGCGGCCGTCGGCCAGGCGCTGCAACTGCGCACTCGGTTCGGTGAGGTCGATACGCGGGATCACCACGCGCTGGGCCAGCAACGCCAGGGGCGAGACGCGCAATTCCACGCGTTTGAGGGTGACCATCTGCGGGGTTTTCGACCAGTCGGGGTTGCCCAGGGTCAGGTCTTCGGCAATCACATGGGGCCACGGAATCCAGGCGCGCCAGCCGCCTTCATCGGGCTCGCGCTGCCACACCACTGCCAGGTTGCCATTGATGGCAAACGGTCGATGCAGCTCTTCGGAGACCTTGGCGTTGAGCGGCGGCTTGATCCGGTTCCAGTCGAAGAACACCAGGACCAGCACCACAATGGCGATTAACAGAACGAAGCTGGCGCAGCTCCAGGCGAGAATTTTACGAGTGCGCGTCATTGCACAGGACTCCAGGTTACGACTGAGCGGGCGCATTGCGGCGCGCGTTTTGACTACAGCTTATATGGCTACGACTGACAAACGGCGCTGGGGTTTAACCCCATTGATGAATTAGCCGTCAAAACCGCCTTTCCTGACCAATCAGACAGTTTCAATCATCAATCACGCACCGTTGTTACCCACGGTCGTGTCGAAAATACCCACCACGGTGCAAAAGCGCGGGCTTGAGACCTGCGAGATAGAGCCCTCGGCGAGAACAATCAATTCTGTTGATTATTACCATTGTGTTTATGAACTTTTATATCGACTTATCAAGAGTAGCATTAGCCCTGTACCCAATTTATCGCCCTCCCAAGGAGCAACCCATCATGAAACGCCAATTACTCGCAAGCTTTGTACTTTCCGTCCTGGCCACCAGCGCATTTGCCCTGCCAGCTGCTGAACAGGCCACGCCACAAGTAAAAGCCGATGCTTCCCACGTTAGCCAAACCCTGGCGCGCAGCGGTGCTTCGGACAAGAACAACACCGACTACAACGGCAGCATCACTGAAAACGGTTCGGAACAAGCCAACAAACGCGCTTACACCGAAGGCGTTGCTGAAGGTGGCCGTGATCGTCTGGAACAGAAAGGTCTGGTTGAAGGTGGCGCTGATCGCCTGATGGAACGCAACGCTGTTGCCGAAGGTGGCCGTGATCGCCTGGAACAGAAAGGTCTGGTTGAAGGCGGTGCTGAACAAGCCAACGAACGTGCCTACGCCGGTTCTGTAGCTGAAGGCGGTGCTGACCGTCTGCAAGAACTGCATCAAGCACAGAGCTAAGCCCGTGCTGGCCCTGGAAAAAAGCCCGATCACCCGATCGGGCTTTGACTTTGTGTGAACCGCAACGCCCTTCTCCCTTTTGAAGTTCGACGCTGGCAAAGCTGATTTGCTAGAGTGCGTCGCTGTCCTTGTCCACAAAGCCCGCCTGCCAATGCTGCCCCGTGCCGAACAGAAGCAACAGACCCGACTCGCCCTGATGGACGCAGCCCGCCATCTGATGGAGTGTGGCCGTGGGTTCGGCAGCCTGAGCCTGCGTGAAGTGGCCAAGACCGCCGGCATCGTGCCCACCGGTTTCTACCGTCACTTTGCCGATATGGACCAGCTGGGCCTGGTATTGGTCAGTGAAGTCGGCCAGACCTTTCGCGCGACGATTCGCCTGGTGCGCCACAACGAATTCGTAATGGGCGGCATCATTGATGCCTCGGTACGGATTTTCCTGGATGTGGTCGCCGCCAACCGTTCGCAATTCCTGTTCCTGGCCCGCGAGCAATACGGTGGCAGCCTCGCCGTGCGCCAAGCCATTGGTGCCCTGCGCGAAGACATCACCAGCGACCTCGCCGCCGACCTGACCCTGATGCCCAAGCTCCAGCACCTGGATGCCGACGGTTTGCACGTAATGGCCGACCTGATCGTCAAGAGCGTGTTCGCTACCTTGCCCGATATCATCGACCCGCCCGCCGAAGCGCTGCCTGCGCACCTCACGCCTCAAGCCAAGATCACCCAGCAACTGCGCTTTATCTTCATTGGCCTCAAGCATTGGCAAGGCCTGGGCAGCACTGAATAAATCAGCGCACGGCGTGGAATCGCTTGGCGGTGGTGTAGTTCTTGTTCCAGTAACTGTTGGCCAGTGAATCGATGCGCACGCTTTTGCCGGTGCGGGGCGAGTGAATGAATTTGCCCTCACCTATATAGAGACCAACGTGGCTGACCTGGCCGCGCCCATTGCCCCTGAAAAATACCGCATCACCCGGTTGCAATGCATCGCGCTTGACCGTGGCCGCAGTTGAGCGATGCATCTCGGAAGTCGTGCGGGGCAGATGAATGTTGGCTTCAGTCTTGAACAGGTACACCAGGAAGCTGCTGCAATCGAACCCCTGCCGTACCGAGGTGCCGCCCCACTTGTAGGGCGTGCCCAGCAGTGCATGGGCACGATCGATCACGTTGTCGATAGAGGGCCGCGGGGCAAATGCCGGGGCCCGCTGGAGATTGGCCGAAGCGGATGAAAGGGCGAGCGACAGGCTGACAATGATTAAACAGAAAAATGACTTGTACATGATGGAACCGCTGAGAATTAAACACGGAGCGGAATCCTAATGAAACAGCGCGTAACCCGATGACCGCCTAATCCTGTAACTGCGTGGGAAAAATCCGAAACAACTCATCACCCTCCCAAAGATGAAAGAAATTTCATGCAGCGAGCCATGGAATTCAACGCTGAGCGCCCGAATCCGGTGCTATAAATCCACTCACGCACCAAAATGAAACATTTTGGAATAATTTCCTGCGCCATCAGGTGGCACATGCCGCCTGCCTACAGGGAATTCCTACTCTTCGCGTGGTTGGCAAGACCCTTGCTCTAGCTTGCTTATCGCTCATAGCTGGAAGCTTTCTGATGCTGGTGATCCACCGCCGAATCGCCCCCGAACCCGTCTGGGCCGCCGAGTTGCTGCTGAACTTCGAAGCCCGCAGCAAAAGCCGCCTGCGCTGTTTCAGTGCTGACGGAGAAGACGTCGGCCTGTTCCTGGAGCGCGGCCAATCGCCGCTGCACGATGGTGAATTCCTACAAGCCGAAGACGGACGTGTCGTACGCGTATGCGCCCGCCCTGAACAACTGTTGCACGTCACCTGCAGCAGTGCCTTTGAACTGACCCGCGCGGCCTATCACCTGGGCAATCGCCACGTGGCGCTGCAAGTGGGTGACGGCTGGCTGCGCCTGCTCGATGACTACGTGCTCAAGGCCATGCTCGATCAGTTGGGCGCGACAACCGAGACCATCGAGGCCCCCTTCCAGCCGGAACACGGTGCCTATGGCGGTGGCCACCACCATTCCCGCCATGGCGACGAAGACTTCAACTACCCGCCCAAGCTGCACCAGTTCGGCGTACGTCTATGAACCCAGCCTGGGCGCTGTTGCGTCTGGCCAGTCCGCAGCTGCCGATTGGTGGCTATAGCTATTCCCAGGGTCTGGAAATGGCCGTGGAGCAAGCCCGTGTGACCGACCCGGCGAGTGCCGGGCGCTGGATCAGCGATCAACTGTTGCTCAACCTGGCGCGCTTCGAAGCGCCGCTGCTGCTCGCCCACTGCGAGGCCGCTGCTGAACAGGATTGGCCGCGCCTCGCGCAGTTGTGTGAAGAACACCGCGCCAGCCGCGAGACCCGCGAGCTGTACCAGGAAAGCCGGCAGATGGGTTATTCGCTGCATCAACTGCTCAACGGTTTGCCGGAGCTGGATGATGACGCGCGGGCGTTTCTCGCGCTGCGACCCGAACCGCACCTGGCCCTGGGCTGGGCGCTGGCCGCCCGCGCCTGGCAGATCAGCCCCGATGACGCCCTGGCTGCCTGGTTGTGGAGCTGGCTGGAAAACCAGCTGACGGTGCTGATGAAGACTCTGCCACTGGGCCAGCAAGCCGCTCAACGCCTGACCAGTGAACTGCTGCCGCTGCTGCAACAAGCCCAGCACAGCGCCAGCCAGCTCGACCCCAATCACTACGGCAGCGCCGCCTTTGGCCTGTCCCTGGCGTGCATGGCCCATGAGCGCCAGTACAGCCGCCTGTTCCGTTCCTAGGGCACTTTATCTTGGAGAATCACATGAACACCCAACCCCTGCGCGTCGGCATCGGCGGCCCGGTCGGCTCCGGCAAGACCGCCCTGACCCTGGCCCTGTGCCTGGCCCTGCGCGACCGCTACAACCTCGCGGTGGTCACCAACGATATCTACACCCGCGAAGACGCCGACTTCCTGGTGCGCAACCAGGCCCTGGCGCCCGAGCGCATCATCGGCGTGGAAACCGGCGGCTGCCCCCACACCGCGATTCGCGAAGACGCCTCGATCAACCTCGAAGCCGTGGACCAGTTGAACCGGCGCTTTCCCGGCCTGGACCTGATCCTGGTGGAATCCGGCGGCGACAACCTGTCGGCCACCTTCAGCCCGGAACTGTCAGACCTGACCATCTACGTGATCGATGTGTCGGCCGGCGACAAACTGCCGCGCAAAGGCGGGCCGGGGATCTGCAAATCCGACCTGCTGGTGATCAACAAGATCGACCTGGCGCCGCTGGTGGGCGCGTCCCTGGAGCTGATGAACAGCGACACCCAGCGTATGCGCGGCGGTAAACCTTTCGTCTTCAGCAATCAGAAAACCGGCGTCGGCCTGGAAGAAATCGTCGCCTTCATCGAACGCCAGGGCTTGCTGACCGCAGCCTGATCAACCCCAACAAGGAGCCTGTCCATGCGCCTCAATACACTTCTCGCCGCCGCAGCGTTGCTGCTCACTCCCGCCCTCGCCTTCGCCCACCCCGGCCATGGCGACAACGGCCTGGTGGCCGGCATCAGTCACCCGCTGGGCGGCATCGACCACTTGCTGGCGATGGTCGCCGTGGGCCTGTGGGCCGCTCAACAAAAAGGCTCAGCACGCTGGGCGCTGCCGTGCACCTTTGTCGGCACCATGCTGATCGGCGGGATGCTGGGCTTTGAAGGGCTGGAACTGCCGGCGCTGGAAAGCGGGATTGCCGCGTCGGTGCTGGCGCTGGGCCTGGCGGTTGCGCTGGCAGTGCGTCCGCCGTTGTTCGTGGCGGTGGCAGCGACTGCACTGTTTGCGCTGTTCCATGGCGTGGCGCATGGCTTGGAGCTGCCGGACATGTCCAGCCCTTGGGCGTATGCCATAGGGTTTGTGGGTGCGACGGCGGTTCTGCATGCGGCGGGCTATGCCGTGGTGCGTTTCCTGCCAGCAGCGGCAGCGCCGTTGGTGCGGGTGGCTGGTGCGGCGTCGGCGGCGACCGGGGTTTGGTTGCTCGCTGCCTGATTTTCGGTGCTCCTGAGGGCCTCTTCGCGAGCAAGCCCGCTCCCACATTCGACTGCATTCCAACAATGGAACTCGATCGAATGTGGGAGCGGGCTTGCTCGCGAAGGCGGCAGTAAAGACAACACCGATCCCAAGCCTGATACCATGTCGCGCAAACACCCCTGCCGTGACGACGCCAGCCGATGCCCATCGCTCCAAGCTCCGCCCTCAAGCCTCAATTGACCGCTGTGTTGACGCACTTCCACGACCTGATCGTGCCGCTCTGGCATGGCCCGGGCTGGAATGCCGACCTGGCGCTGCCCTATGAGGCCCTGGACGCCGATCATCGGCCTTTGCCCCCGCAACGCTACCGCGCCATGGCCTGCGCACGGCAGTTGTACCTGTTCTCCAGCCTGATCGGCGAGCCCGGCGCAGCCTTTGCCGAGGAGCGCGCCGCCGCACTGTTCCGCTCCCTGCAACGGCACTTCCACGACGCGGAGCACGGCGGCTGGTTCTACAGCATCGACGCCCACGGCAAGCCGCTGGATAAACGCAAAGACCTCTACACCCACGCCTTCATCATCTTTGCCTGCGCCCACTATTGGGCCAAGGTGCGTGAATCGCTGGTGGAGTCGGTACTCGATGCCGCCCTGGAAGTGGTTGCCGAACGCTTCGCAACCGGCGACGGCCTGTACGAAGCGGTGCTGGAACGTAACTGGTCATCCCTCAAGTCCGGCCCTCTGCAAAACCCGTTGATGCACCTCGCCGAAGGCTTCCTCGCCACGCTGGCCGTGCGTGAAGACGCCGTCACCCAAGACGCACTGGTGGACCTGGCCAACGCCCTGCAGAAGCGCTTCATCGACCGCCAACAGGGCGTGATGATGGAAAAACCGCTGGGCGCTGTGGATAACTGGTTTGAGCCGGGGCACCAGTTCGAATGGTTCTTCCTGCTGGAATCTTCGGACTTGTTGCGGGGCACGCCGCTGCACGCATCGTTGAACAAAGCGTTCACCTATGCCGAGCAAAAGGGTGTGGATAAAGTGACTGGCGCGGTCAGCGGCATGCTGGCCCTGGACGGCAGCGTACGCGACGGCACCCAGCGTATCTGGGCCCAGGCCGAATACCTGCGGGCGCTGACCTTGCGGCCCAACAGTGAAGCCGTGCTGCAACGCCAATTGCTGGCGTTGCAGCAGCGCTTCCTGCACGACAAAGGCTGGAATGAGTGCCTGGATGCCAAGGGGCACGTGAGCCGACGGGACATGCCGTCGACCACGCCTTACCACTTGGCGACGTGCTACCTGGGCCTTACGCAATCCATTTGCGATCCCCGGTAAAACTGATCGTCAGCCAGCGCGCCGCGTCCGCTTTGCCGAGCCCTGTGGATATTTCTTCGCGTAGCCCGTCCAGGGTGGCGACGTTATCCACCGGGTAATCCGCCGGCAGTACCACATGAATCTCGATAAACCGCGCCCGCCCGTGCTTCTGCACGTAGGACACGTAGTCGTCGAAACCATGCCTGGCCTGGGCCGCGTCCATCACTTCGCGGACTTTGCCGTCCAGTTGGTCCGGCACAATCCCCAGCACATCCCGTAGCGCCGGGCGCAGGATCTTGAAGGCCGGCGCCAGCATGCTCAACGCCAGCAGGATCAGGATCAACGGGTCGACATACACCGCCCACTGCCCGTAGCCCTGGGACTTGAGCAACAGCGCCGCCAGGAAGCTCACCAGCAGCCCCACCGACAGCATCGCGTCCACCAGCCAGCTGATGTTGTCGAACTGGATCAGCGACGACTTGAGCGTGCGATTGCGATAACGCACATAGAAGAAATAGGCGAACTCGACGACGGTAAACACCGCCGCGTAGATGATCACCAGGCCCAACTCGATATCGCGCCCGCCATTGATAATGCCGAACACACCGTTGAGAAACGCATAGATGGCGATCAACAGCAGGAAACTGCCCTCGATCAACAGCACCATGGGCTCCAGATGCCAGTAGCCGAACTGGAAACGTTCGTTGCTTTTCTTGGCGATCAGCTTGGCCGTGATCAGCATCAGCACCTTGATGGCCGTGGCGATCAGCGAGAAAAAGCCGTCGAATAAAATCGATTGGGCGCCCGACACCACACCCGTGACAATCCCGGCGATCGCTACGGCGAACATCAGGATGGTCGATTGTTTGAGCAGCGACTGCTCACCTCGGTTACTCACATATCCTCCTGTCAAAACCTTTGAACCGCACAACGCGGCGGGGTTTTCAGGAGTGGAGTGTACCTCTGTGGCGAGGGGGCTTGTCCCCCGTTGGGCTGCGCAGCAGCCCCAATCAAGGCAATCGCGGTCTTCAGAAGACACTCTGTGGATGGTTTTAGGGCTGCTTCGCAGCCCAACGGGGGACAAGCCCCCTCACCACAAAAAGCCCACTCACCGCAGCGAATTAGGCCTTGGCGCCGCGCTCAATCGCAAACCCGGCCCAGGTCTGGCTGACCGGCATCAGTTCCAGACGGTTGATGTTCACGTGCGCCGGGGTGTTCAGCACCCAGAAGATCGTGTCCGCAATGTCCTGTGGCTGGATCGGCTCGGCACCGGCATAAGTCGCGTCATAACGCGCCTGGTCACCGGCAAACCGCACCAGGGAGAACTCGCTTTCGCACAGGCCGGGCTCAATGTTGGTCACGCGCACGCCGGTGCCTTGCAAGTCACACCGCAGGTTCAGCGAGAACTGTTTGACGAAGGCCTTGGTGCCGCCATACACGTGGCTGCCCGGGTACGGGTAGCTGCCAGCGATGGAACCAAGGTTGATGATGCCGGCGCCACGGCCGTGGGCGATCAGGCGCGGCAACAGCAGGCTGGTGGTGGTCAGCAGGCCCTTGATGTTGGTGTCGACCATGGTTTCCCAATCGTCGAGGCTGCACTTGGGCGCAGGGTCGGTGCCCACCGCCAGGCCGGCGTTGTTGATCAGCCCGCGCAGCGTGGCGAAGGACGGCGGCAGGTTGGCGATCGCCTCTTCCATGGCCTTGCGGTCACGTACGTCCACCACCAGGCCGAGTACTTCGGTCTGCTTGGAGAGCTCGGCGCACATGGCGTTCAGACGCTCTGCGCGACGGCCGGTGAGCACCAGTTTCCAGCCGGCTTCGGCAAAACGGCGGGCACAGGCTTCGCCGAAACCGGAGGTCGCGCCAGTAATAAACAGCGTATTGGACATGGTGTTCTCCTTGCAGGGCTACGAGGTAAAAAATCAGCCAGCAGAATGCCCGGCTGCCGGGCTGGCGGCAACTGATACACGCTGTGGACACAGGTGAACGCGGCTCATACTGTACGAAATTCAACCAATCGCCCGGGAGCCATACAGGCCGTGGCGTGCAGCCATGTGCGCGCACCTTATCCACAGCCCCGTCCACAGTCTTTGGGGGCAAGTGCAAAAGCTGAAAGCCGCGGTGTACAAGGCTTTCAGCACGATTCAAAAAGTTTTTTGCTTGACCTGGACCAAGCCATATGTAGCCCGGTTCAAAACAGTGCAACCAGAACGATGGCTCCAGGCCAGTCATTCCGGCCTCTGCGGCACTCTTTCCAGAGTTTAGTCACAGACTTATCCACAGGCCTGAGTGACATATTCCGGTCATATACCTGTGTCTTTAAACAGGTTGACAAAACCCTCGGGCGGCCACGCAAAACTCACTGATCAATAAACAACCACCGCGCTACAAGCCACGAAAACAAAGGCCTCCAGCCAGCTACTCCCACGTTACCCACAGCCGGTTCCACAGTGGTTGGGGACAAGTCAAAACTGTGACAAAACAGGGATTTGCGGCGGCTATGTGTCGCGCTTTGGCAGGTGGCTGGATTTGTTGTCCACAATTTCAGGAAAGCCTGCAGGCGACGCAAAAAAATGTGGGAGCGGGCTTCCTCGCGAAGGCGGAGTGTCAGCCTATACATGTGTGACTGATACACCGCCTTCGCGAGCAAGCCCGCTCCCACATTGGACCTGCGAACGACTTAATGCCCGCCGAGGTAGGCGTTGCGCACCTCTTCATTCACCAGCAGCTCCTTGCCGGTGCCTGTAAGGCGAATTTCGCCGTTGACCATCACGTACGCCCGGTCCGACAAGCGCAACGCATGGTTGGCGTTCTGCTCCACCAGGAAGATGGTCATGCCGGTAGACGCCAGCTCCCGCAGCGTGGCGAAGATCTGCTTCACCACAATAGGCGCCAGCCCCAGGCTCGGCTCGTCCAGCAGCAACAGCTTGGGCCGGCTCATCAGCGCGCGGGCGATGGCGAGCATCTGCTGCTCACCACCGGACATGGTCATCGCCCGCTGGTTACGCCGCTCCTTGAGCCGCGGAAACAGCTCGAACATCCGCTGCATGTCCTCGGTGGCGAACTTGTCGCCAATCGGGATGGTGCCCATCAGCAGGTTTTCCTCGACGGTCATGTCGGGGAACACCCGCCGCCCTTCCGGCGACTGCGCAATGCCGTTGGAGGCGATGTAGTGGGACGACTTGTGGGTAATGTCGACGCCGCGATAGATGATCTGCCCGGACTCGGCCCGTGGCTGGCCAAAGATCGACATCAGCAGCGTGGATTTACCCGCGCCGTTGGAGCCGATCAGGCTGACGGTTTCGCCTTCGTTGATGTGCAGCGAGACTTTCTTCAAGGCCTGGATCGGGCCGTAGAACACGTCCAGGTCTTTCAGTTCGAGGATTGGCTCACTCATACCAGCTCCTCTTCATCTGCGCCCAGGTAAGCCGCGATCACTTTAGGATCGTTGCGGATCGCTTCCGGGCCGCCTTCAGCAATCACGTTGCCGTGGTCCAGCACCACGATGTGGTCGGAAATACTCATTACCATGCCCATGTCGTGTTCGATCAGCACCACCGTCAGGTCGTGTTCGTCCCGCAGCAGACGAATCATCGCGCTGAGGGCTTCGGTTTCCTGGGGGTTGAGGCCGGCAGCCGGTTCGTCGAGGCAGATGATCTGCGGCCGGGTGCACATGGCGCGGGCGATTTCCAGGCGGCGTTGTTGGCCGTAGGACAGCTCGCCGGCGAGGCGGTTGGCGCAGTCCACCAGGTCCACCACTTCCAGCCAGTAAAACGCATGGTCGAGGGCATCGCTTTCAGCCTTGCGGTAACCCTTGGTGTTGAGGATGCCCGCGAGCATGTTGCGGTTGACCCACATGTGTTGGGCCACCAGCAGGTTCTCCACCACCGACATTTCCTTGAACAGGCGAATGTTCTGGAAGGTGCGCGCCAAACCGGCACGGTTCACCAGGTGGGTGCCGCCGAACATCTTGTAGAACACCCGGCTGAAGAAGCTTTTCGGTGAAACAAAGTCGGTGACCTTGAAGCGCTCGCCCAGCAGCTGGATCACGTTGGTCTGCTTGCCGCGCACATTGAGTTCGATCTTGCCGCCGGAGGCTTTGTAGAAACCGGTCAGGCAGTTGAACACCGTGGTCTTGCCGGCGCCGTTGGGGCCGATCAGGGCGAAGATCGAGTTGCGTTTGACCTGCAGGCTCACATCACTCAAGGCCTTGATGCCACCGAAGTGCATCATCAGGTGTTCCACGGAGAGGACGACTTCCTTGCTCATGGCGCCACTCCTTTACGTGGGACTACACCGGTACGGCTGATACGAATCAGGCCTCGTGGTCGCCAGATCATCATCACCACCATCAACACGCCAAACAACAGCACGCGGTACTCGGAGAAGCTGCGCAGCAGTTCCGGCGCCACGGTCAGTACGAACGCGGCAATCACTACGCCGACGGTCGAGCCCATTCCGCCCAACACCACGATGGCCAGGATCAGCGCCGACTCGAAGAAGGTGAACGAAGACGGGTTGACGAAGCCCTGGTAGCTGGCGAAAAACACCCCGGCCAGACCGGCAGTGGACGCGCCGATGGTGAACGCCGAGAGCTTCACCAGCACGTGGTTGAGGCCCATGGAACGGCAGGCGATTTCATCTTCGCGCAAGGCTTCCCAGGCGCGGCCCACCGGCATGCGGGTCAGGCGGTGCTTGATGTACAGCACCAGCAGCACCACCAGGAACAGCACGATGTAGATAAACAGGAATTTGAAGTTGGGGTTGTAGTCGATGCCGAAGAACTCGTGGAACGGCACCCCGCCGTCCTTCGCCTTACGCACGAACTCCAGGCCGAAAAAGGTTGGCGACGGCACCGGCATGCCGTTCGGACCACCGGTAAACGACAGCCAGTTGTTCAGCACCAGGCGGATGATCTCACCGAAGCCCAGGGTCACGATCGCCAGGTAATCCCCGTGCATTCGCAACACTGGGAACCCGAGTATGCACCCCGCCAACGCCGCGCAGATCGCCGCCAGCGGCAGCACCGTCCAGAAGCCCAAACCGAGGTATTGATAACCCAGCGCCAGACCATAGGCGCCGATGGCGTAGAACGCCACGTAACCGAGGTCGAGCAGCCCGGCCAGGCCCACCACGATGTTCAGGCCCAGGCCCAACAACACGTAGATCAACCCGAGGATCACCACGGTCAGCAGGTATTTGTTGGCGAAGAACGGGAACACGATGGCAATCACGATCAACGCCGGGATGATCCAGCGCAGGCGCGATTTGTAGTCCGGCTTGAGCACATGCACACCGGAGCCGGTGCTTTCAAAGCCCTGCAGAATCCGCAGGCCCTTGGGGGTTTGCAGGAACACGCTCATGGCGAACCGGCCGATCATCACGATGGCCACCAGGATGCCGACACGCGCCGGTTGCAGGTTGAAGCTGTAGCCGTCGAGGACCACGCCGACGATCGGACCGAACACGATCAGCGAAATCAGCCCGGCGAGTACCGCATCGACGACACTTTTCTTGATATCGATAGAGTAGGCAGCAGACATAGTTACACCTTCGCCACGAGTGGGCGACCGAGCAGGCCCTGGGGACGGAAAATCAGGATCACCACCAGCAGGGAGAAACTGAACACGTCTTTGTAGTCAGAGTTGATCAACCCCGAGAACAGCGACTCGGAAATACCCAAGATGATCCCGCCCAACATGGCCCCAGGCAGGGAACCGATGCCGCCGAGTACCGCCGCGGTAAATGCCTTGATGCCGATGATGAAGCCGGCATAGAAGTCGAACGTGCCGTAGTTCAGGGTGATCAGCACACCGGCCAAGGCGGCCATGGCTGCACCAATCACGAATACGTAGGAGATGACCCGGTCGGTGTTGATGCCGAGGATCGACGCCATCTTGCGGTCTTGCTGGGTAGCGCGGCACATGCGGCCGAGCTTGGTGTACTTGATGATGTAGGTCAGCAGGCCCATGCCGACAAACGCGGCCACCAGGATGAACACCTTGGTGTAGGTCAACTGCACGAAGCCGGTGCCGATGTCGACTCTCCAGGCGCCGGCCAGCAGCGTCGGGATGCCTTGTTGCTTGGCGCCCTGGGCGATCTGCGCGTAGTTCTGCAGGATCAGCGAAATACCGATGGCGCTGATCAGCGGTGCCAGTCGGGTGGAGTTACGCAGCGGTTTGTAGGCGACACGTTCGATGACCCAGCCGTAAACGCCGGTGACGACGACGGTGAAGATCAGAGTGCCAAGAATGAGCAGCGGGAAGGATTCGATGCCGAAGTAAGCCAGCAGTGCCAGACTGATCGCCGCGAGGTAAGCGGAAATCATATAAACCTCGCCGTGGGCGAAGTTGATCATGCCAATGATGCCATAGACCATTGTGTAGCCGATGGCGATCAAGCCATAGACCGACCCGAGGGTCAGCCCATTGACCAGTTGCTGCAGGAAAATACCATCCATAACGCAATCTCACGCAGTGAGAGCCTGCACACGGGTGGGTGTGCGGATCTTCTAGGAGGAAAACAGAGGCTCGGCACTCGCCCACTGCAGGAGCGAGCTTGCTCGCGAAAAACCCGAGAGCGACGCATGCATCCAGGATGCCCGCATCATCGTTGACGTTCTTCGCGAGCACGCTCGCTCCTACAGAGAGGTCATGCAGTCAGTTCGGATTACTTCTGCTTTTCCAGCTGGTGATACTTGCCGTCCTTGTCCCACTGGTAAACCACGTAGTCGGAGATTTTCAGGTCGCCCTTGGTGTCCCAGTTCTTCTCGCCCATAACGGTTTTGACCGGGTGGGCCTTCAGCCACTTGGCAGCGTCTTCGCCCTTGTCGGACTTGGCGCCGTTGAAAGCAGCCGCCAGGGCCTGGACCGACGCGTAGGCGTACAGGGTGTAGCCTTCAGGCTCGGTGCCATTTTTGCGGAACTCTTCCACGACGGTCTTGCTGTCTGGCAGCAGGCGCGGGTCGGCGCCGAAGGTCATGTACACACCATCCACGTACTGCGCACCACCGGCGGTCGCCACCAGTTCGTCGGTGACCACGCCGTCATCGGACATGAACTTGACGTCTTTCAGGCCGGCTTCACGAATCTGGCGAACCAGTGGACCGGCTTCCGGGTGCAGGCCGCCGAAGTACACAACGTCAGCACCGGTGGAGCGGATCTTGGTGACCAGCGCGCTGAAGTCTTTCTCGCCACGGGTCAGGCCTTCTTCCAGCACCGGCTTGACGCCGCGCTTGGTCAACTGCGCCGCAGTGGCGTCAGCCAGGCCTTTGCCGTAGGTGTCCTTGTCGTTGATAACCGCGACTTTCTTGCCCTTGAGCACGTCGACGATGTAGTCGCCGGCCACGATGCCTTGCTGGTCGTCACGGCCACACATGCGGAACACAGCCGACAGGCCGCGCTCGGTCACCTGTGGGTTGGTGGAGCCCGGGGTGATCATGATCACGCCCGCATCGGCATACACCTCGGAGGCTGGAATGGTGTTGGACGAGCAGAAGTGCCCGACCACGCCAATCACTTTGTCCTGGTCAACCAGGCGGTTGGCCACGGCCACGGCCTGCTTGGGTTCGCAGGCGTCATCACCGGCCACCAGCTTGACCTGCTCGCCGTTGATACCGCCGGCCTTGTTGATGACATCGGCTGCCGCCTGGGCACCTTTCATGTACTGCTCACCAAATGCCGCGTTGGCGCCGGTCATCGGCCCCGCTACGCCAATCTTCACATCAGCTTGAGCAAACGCAGAAACACCCAGCGCCGCAGCAACGGCGAGGGCTAGAAAACCTTTCTTGTAAAACGTCTGGGACATGAGTGGTGCTCCGAGGTTTTTGTTGAATTGGCATTCTTTTAATAACAGCCGGCTTCACTTCAAAAGCTTTCGGAAAGCCCAGAGCAAGCGGCGTGCCATTACGTTTTTATTATTCAAAAAGACACGGTGTCATTGTTATTACAGGTTTTTGGGCGCCTTTTGATTGGACGTGCAACCGTCTATCTCAACCGGGTGCAACCATTGGACCCATAAAGTGCAACCCGGCCGATCAAGCACTGCAACCCGGCCATTAAACGGCCACCCTTGAACCTGTAACAGCGTGCGTAACGGAAGTGCACATTTACAGTGCGTTACTGCTACGACTCGCACCAATACAGATTAGTAGCCTGCTAAGAAAATGCAGGCTTCTGAGCGGTATTTCGTTGATCAGATCACGATCCGCAGACATTGGCCCGCGTGATACAGCGAGAATCCCGCCTCATATAGACAGCTACGCAGGCCCACACCGGCCAGCGGCTGCATGGGTGCAAAGGGGATCGGCAACGCCTGTGGATCCTGGTGACACAGGTAATCCGCAAAGGCTTTACCCACGACACTGCCGGTCGTCACTCCACGCCCGTTGTAACCGGTGACGGCCACCAGCCCGGGCGCCGGCTCGAACAGGCGCATCAGGTGGTCCGGAGTGAAGGCAATGCAGCCGGTCCAGGTGCATTCCCACTGCACCGGTTTGAGGTACGGGAAATAGTGCTGCTGCACCCGATCGGCCCAGGCCTTGAGAAACCACGCGGGTTTCTGGTTGCCATTGCCCAGGCTGCCGAGTAGCAGCCGGCCTTCGGCGTCGCGGCGGATGCTGCTGAGTACCTGACGGGTGTCCCAGGAGCCTTGTCCGCCGGGGAGGATTTGTTGTGCGGCTGCGTCGGTCAGCGGGGCCGACGCCACCTGATAGTAATAACCGGGGAAGAAGTTGCGGCGCAGCTCGGTCCACTCGCCTTCGGTGTAGGCATTGGAAGCGATCACCACCTGTTCAGCCTGCACCGAGCCCTGGGCAGTTTGCACAGACCAGTGCTGGCCCTGGCGTTCCAGTTGGGTGACCGGGGAATGGTCAAACAACTGCCCGCCCAGGCCGACTGCGGCATTGGCCAAACCGCTGGTGTAGGCCATCGGGTTCAAGGTGCCTGCACGCCGATCCAGCAAGGCGGCGGCGATTTTTTTAGTACCGGTGGCTTGCTCGCAGGCCGCGCCGGTCAATAGTTCCACCGGTGCGCCGCGACGCTTCCATTGTTCTTCACGACTGCGCAGGTCCGCCTCGCCACGGGCGTTATGCGCCATGTGCAACGTGCCCTCGCGGCGCAGTTGGCAATCGATGTTGTATTTGTCGATCAGGCTGAACACCAGGGACGGTGCCGCGCCGAGCATGCGGTTGAGCTGGCTGCCTACCGCTTCGCCGAAACCGGCTTCGATCTCGTCCGGGGGAATCCACATCCCGGCGTTGACCAGCCCCACGTTGCGCCCCGAACCACCGTGGCCGGTGCGATGGGCTTCGAGTACAGCGACGCTTTTACCTTGTTCCAGCAAATGAATGGCCGCCGACAAACCGGTGATCCCGGCGCCGATCACGCACACATCCACCTTGACCTCGCCCTTGAGCGCGGCGCGATCCGGCCGGCCAGGGGTGAGTTGCTCCCACAAACACGCTTCGCGTAATGCCATTGCCAGACTCCGATGAGACCTAACAAACCACTTTTCCGAATTGTAAATACGGTCAAATGTGGGAGAGGGCTTGCTCGCGAAAGCGGTGGGTCAGATAAGTATTCGTTGACTGACACACCGCTTTCGCGAGCAAGCCCGCTCCCACATGGACCGCACTCCGAGCAGAGACTTAGTCGAAAGTAATGCCCTGGGCCAGCGGCAATTCCAGCGAGTAGTTCACGGTGTTGGTCTGGCGACGCATGTACCCGCGCCATGCATCCGAACCCGACTCACGCCCACCACCGGTCTCTTTCTCACCGCCAAACGCGCCACCAATCTCCGCGCCGCTTGGGCCGATGTTGACGTTGGCGATCCCGCAATCACTGCCTACCGCCGACATGAACTGCTCAGCTTCACGCACGTCAGTGGTAAAGATGCATGAAGACAGGCCTTGTGGCACCGCATTGTTCAGGCGCAGCGCCTCAGCAAAATCGGTGTAGCCGACCACGTACAGAATCGGCGCAAACGTCTCGGTGCACACCACATCACTCTGTTCCGGCATTTCCACAATCGCCGGCGACACGTAGTAAGCGTTGGGGAATTTATCTTCCAACTGACGCTTGCCACCAAACACCCGACCGCCTTCGCTCAAGGCTTGTTCCAGGGCATCCTGCATGTTTTCGAAGCTGTGTTTGTCGATCAGCGGGCCGATCAGGTTGCCTTCCAGCGGATGACCGATGCGCACTTTGGAATACGCGGCCTTGAGGCGGGTGACGATCTCATCTTTCACCGACTCATGGGCGATCAAGCGGCGCAGGCTGGTGCAGCGCTGCCCGGCGGTACCGACGGCGCTGAACAGGATGGCGCGCACGGCCATGTCCAGGTCGGCGCTTGGGCCGAGGATCATCGCGTTGTTGCCGCCCAGTTCGAGAATGCTGCGGGCAAAACGTGCGGCGACTTTCGGTGCCACTTCGCGGCCCATGCGGGTGCTGCCGGTGGCGCTGATCAGCGCAACGCGCGGGTCATCCACCAACGCGGCGCCGGCATCGCGGCCACCGATGATCACTTGGCTGAGGTACGGCGGCGCATCGCTGAAGTTCTTCAACACGCGCTCGAAGAGCGCCTGGCAGGCCAGGGCAGTGAGCGGGGTCTTTTCCGAGGGTTTCCAGATCACCGCGTTGCCGCATACCAGCGCCAGCGCGGTGTTCCACGCCCATACGGCGACCGGGAAGTTGAAGGCGCTGATTACGCCGACCACGCCCAGCGGGTGCCAGGTTTCACGCATGTGGTGGCCCGGGCGCTCAGAGGCGATGGTCAAGCCGTACAGTTGGCGCGACAGGCCGACGGCGAAGTCGCAGATGTCGATCATTTCCTGCACTTCACCCAAACCTTCCTGGGTGATCTTGCCGGCTTCCCACGACACCAACTCACCGAGGTCGGCCTTGTACTCGCGCAACACGTCGCCGAACTGGCGCACCAGCTCACCACGACGGGGTGCCGGCACCTTGCGCCAGGCGTCGAATGCATGCTCGGCGCGACTGACCTGCTGCTCCACCTCGGCGGCGCCTTCCCAGTGCACACTGGCAATCCGGCTGCCATCAATCGGCGAATGCACGGGTTGTTTACCCGACTGGTACAGCGCCGGGTTTACCCCGAGACGATCAAGCAATGCGGCAACCATGGGTCACTCCTTCAATCCACAAACAGAAATATGCGCCGCCAGTTCACACGGCGATCCAGACCTTATTTGTAGCTGGCCCAAGACTTGCCAACAAACGACGATTAGGCGAGATATCATTCCGTTTATTCATGCTAAGAACAAAAAGAGGCGTGCCGTGCTGAATAAAAGACATTTGCCCTCGATCACCGCCTTGCAGTGTTTCGAAGCGGTCACCCGCCACCTGAGTTTTACCCGCGCCGCCGAGGAGCTGAACCTCACCCAGAGCGCTGTCAGCAAACAGGTCGCGCAGCTGGAAGAACTGCTGCAGCACCTGCTGTTTCGCCGGGTGCGCCGCCGCTTGCAAATGACCCCGGCAGGCGATCTGTACCTGGTGGAAGTGCGCAAGATCCTCACCCAGGTGGAGATGTCCACCCACTACCTGCGTTCCTACGGCGGCGAGACTGAAGTGCTGCGGGTGTCCACGCCCTACACCTTCGGCGCCCGCTGGCTGGTGCCGCGCCTCAAGGGCTGGCGACTGCGGCATCCGCAGATTCACCTGGACCTGTGCAACGAACAGGAGCCCGACGAGCTGCTGCAAGGCAAGGCCGACCTGGCCTTCTACTTCGGCCAGGGCTCACGGCCCGGCACCGAGAGCCTCAAGCTGTTCAGCGAAGAACTGGTGCCCGTGTGCTCGCCCGACAGCCTGCCCTCCCAGCCGTTTACCGACCCCACGCAACTCAGCGAACTGGTGCTGCTGCAAAACGCCTCGCGCCCCCAGGGCTGGCACGACTGGTTCGCTGCACAGGGCCATCACACCGAACACAGCTACCACGGGCCGCGCTTCGAAACCTTTTATATGTGCATCCGCGCCGCACAAGTCGGCTGCGGCGTGGCGCTATTGCCCAGGTTCCTGGTGGAAGAAGAGTTGGCCGAAGGCAAGCTAGTGATCCCCTGGCAGCACGCGATGCCGAGCCAGGATGCCTATTACCTGGCCTACCCCGAGCACTCGGCGGAAGTGCCCAAGGTGCGGGATTTTGTGAAGTGGATGATGGAGCAGGTTGAGTCTGATTGAGGCGCGTCGCCTGCAATACCGCC